>CAZPWP010000027.1:0-12975 GCA_964590295.1 uncultured Victivallis sp. | reverse complement strand
GATCAGCTCCCCGAAATTTCGAGCGTGAAAGAGGTGCGACGTATGGCAAAGACCGTCGAAGAGGCAAAAATGGTGCGCTCACGGGGACTCGAACCCAGGACCCAGTGATTAAGAGTCACTTGCTCTACCAACTGAGCTATGAGCGCACGTTGCGCCGGTTTAGCAGATGAAACTAAATATACCATCGGATCGTCGTTTTTGCAAGCGTTTTTTCGGGAATATCCGGGGAAAATTGCATCCGTTCGTTTTTTCCATCTTCTGCCGGACCGACATTATCGCAGCAGTCCGGCGATGACCGGAGAGAGTGCTGCGCTCATCCGGGCAAAACCGAGGTCGGTGATGTGGCAGCCGTCGATCGAGCATTCGGCATAGTCGGCGCCGAGCAGTTTCGCGCCGGAATGAAAATAGGTATTCAGGTCCCCTTCCGCCCGGATTCGGTCAATGATTTCCCGGTGGAGCCGTTCGAGCCGGCGGACCGGCGGATTGTCGTTTCCTTCGAGCTGAGCGAGGAGATCGTCCGGGTAGGGGATTTTCGATACCGTGAGAATCGGCACGGCCGGATGGTTCTCCCGCAGCAGGCGGATGAATTCATACAGCGTGTTCCGGATACCGGTTTCCCCCGCGTTGGGATCGTAGTCGAGCAGAAAGAGGGCAGGATTCGGAATTGCCGCGAGAACTCGTGCCATGACCGCCTCGCCCAGCGCGTTTCCGGCGAACCCGAAGTTGAGCACCGGGCGATTCAGTTTACGGCTCAGCTGATTGGTGTAACACATTCCCGGCCGTGTGGCGCACGCTCCCTGCAGAATCGAAGTTCCGTAAGCGACGAGCGGCCGATCGTCGCACCACGGAGTCGGTGGATCAATCCGGGCATTCTGGTCCAGTCCGATTTCGAGCTGCTCGACCTGGGCGTAGAGCGGAAAGAAGATCGTGAACTCGCGCATGATCCGGCTGTGCTTTTTGAACACCGGTGAAGTGTATTCGAGATCATTCATGCCGAATGTGGTTACGCCGCAGAAAAGCTGCCGTCCGGGTTCCCCGACGTAGCAGTCAAACCCCAGCAGACCGGTAAGGGCGGCCCGCACGATCCGATGGGGGCGGGCGAGCCGGGCGCGGATCACTACCTGGCTGGTATCCGAGCGGAAGGCGAGTTGCCCGCCCGCCGCGTGCCAGGCAAGGCCGTCGACCCCTGCCGGGAGAGGAAGCTCTGCGGAACGGAGCGGCAGCCTCCGGAATTCTCCTCCCGGTTTTCGCCAGTGAAAACCGTGGAGGCGGAACGACGGTGTGTCAGGCGAGTGAAAAACGATCGTGTCGGTTTTCATGAGGCGGTTTCCCTTGAATTCAACTGTTTTCGAAGGAGAAATGTTAACGGAACAAGAATAATATAGCGGACAACGCGGAGGAATCAAGCGGAATCCGTCAGAACCGGAGTTGCTCCCAGGCGCTTTCCAGCTGCCGCAGCGGGGCACGGCGCTTGAGCGGGACCTCCGGGGCGAAGGCAGCCAGACGGCACTCTTCGAAGAGCAGCCAGAACTCGTACAGGCCCGGCGAATCGGTGATCTCCGGTATGTCGGCGGCGGCGAGGCGGAACCGTTCGGCGTAATCGGCGATGGTTTCGAGTTTCGCTTCGTCTCGGGCGGGCGCGGCGGCGGCCCGTTCTCCGCGCAGTTTGAGTCCGCGCAGGTAGCGGGTGTAGTCGGTCAGCACTGCCGGGCTTTTCAAGAAATGGTTCCGGAACAGCCAGGTGAGATGGCCCGCGTAATCCGCGGCGCTCTCGTCGGAGCGGGCCGCGATTTTGCGTTGAAGTTCCCGGCAGAGTTCGTAGACCGGCAGAAGATTTTCCACCGTTTCGGCGGCGCGGTCCACTGTTTCCCCGAGCTCTCCCCGGGCGTGTTCGGCGGCGATGCCGAAGGTGGTTGCGTCGCGCAGTTCCCAGGGATCCGTGTCGAAGGCGTCGAGTATGGCGCTGTCGAGCAGATCGTCGGCGTAGTCGCGGTAGTTCATGAACCAGGTGAGTTCCGCCTGTCGCGAGAAACGGATGGAGCGGCGGAGAAACTTCATTTGCGCACCGTTCTCCAGCCGGAAGAGCCGCAGGATGCCGCGTCGGTGATGGAGTTGCGCTTCGGACTCCTTCAAATAGAGCGCGCTCCCCACGCTTTCGCCCTCGTCGCAGAGGGCGGGATAGGCCTTCTTCCCCTTGCCGTTCGGCAGTTCCACCTCGAGGGGGAGCGGTTTGAGGCCGGGGAAGGCGGTGCAGCCGGAACTGGCGAACGGCGCGGTCCCCGCCACCGCCCGGCTCAGCCGCGAACCGGTCCGCAGCACTGCGGGCACCTCCCGGTGAATCCGGACCACCCGCCCGTCGCGGTTGAGTTCGGCCAGTTTCATCACCAGATGTTCCGGCAGCCGGAGGTTGTCGAAATCGGCCGGGGCGACCGGCACGTCGAACTGCTCTCGCAGAGCTTCCGCCAGCAGTGCGGCGAGCGGCTGTTCCGTAAAGAGTTTCCCGGCCTTGAATTCGCCGGTGAACCAGGAGATCGCGTCGTTGAGCGGCGCGAGCGCCTGCCGGACCGGTTTGGGCAGGGCGCGCAGCATCAGTTCTATCTTGTCGGGAAGGTAGCCCGGCACCAGATAGTCGAGCGCGTAACCGGGCAGGCAGTTGAGCAGATCGGCGGGGGCGAGCAGCGTGACCCCGTCCTCCTCCTCTCCCGGCACGAACCGGTAGCGGAGGCGGAACTTCTGCCCGGAAAAGGTGAGCGTATCCGGGTAATCGGCAGGATCGAGCGGCCGGAACTGTTCCTGCATCACCTCGTCCCGGGTGATGGAATAGTCCTGCGGATCGGTTTTAATCAGCTCCTTGAGCGCCTTCGCCGAGTGGATGCCGGGCGGGAGAAGCAGCTTGTAATGTTCGACCACCGCCTCGCGGTCGAGGATGGCGCCCGGACGGCGCACCTTCTCCTCCAGACGGAGCAAGTCATCGATCACGGCGCGGCTGCGGGCGGTCCAGCTGCCGGGAATGACCGGTTCCCCGTTCGCCAGCGCGTCGCGGATGAAGATCTCCCGCGCTTCCGCCGGATGGCTCGCCGCATAGTGGATCCGCCGCCCCGCGTGGATCAGCAGCCCTCCGAAGGTCAGCCGTTCGCGGGCGTAGACGAAACCGGACTGCACATCGTAACAGGGCTGGTCGCAGATCTTCGAACAGAGATGCGGCGCGACCGCTTCGAGATAAGCGGGTTTGATCGCCGCATTCTGCCGGGCGAAGAGGCGGCTGGTCTCCACCAGCGCGAAACACATGATCCACTCCGGCACCGGTTTTCTGCGGAAGAGGCCGGAGCCGGGGAAGAGCTGAAATTTCCGCCCGCCGGTGCCGAGGTAGCGCTGCTCCTCCGGCAGGTACTTCGCGATGTGGCGCGGAATTCCCGCCAGGAGCGACTGGTGGATGAGGTCGTAGGGGGGATTTTCCGGCAGTTCCGCGGACGTGCTGCAGCGCCATCCCTGATCGGCGGCGGCTTCCGTGAGGTCGGCGACGAGATTTTTCCACTCCCGCATCCGGTTGAAATTCAGGAAATTTTCCCGGCAGAAGCGCCGGAGTTTGCTGCCGCTGCCGCCGTTGCGGCACATCGCGTTCCACAGGTTGAGGATCGAGAAGAAGTCCGAATCCGGATGGCGGAACCGGCGGTGCGCCTCATCTGCGGCCTGCTGTTTCTCCAGCGGCCGCTCCATCGGGTCCTGAATCGACAAATATGCGGCGATGACGATCACTTCGGCGAGCACCCGGCGTCTGGCGCCTTCCGCGAGCATCTTTCCGATGTGCGGGTCGATCGGCAGCGCGGCGAGTTTCGTTCCTTCGCGGGTGAGCCGCCCTTCGGGATCGATGGCGCGCAGATCCTCCAGCGTGTGCACGCCTTCGCGGACCGCTGCCGCAGGCGGCGGATTGATGAGCGGAAAACGGGTGATCCGAGGCAGTCCCAGCGCCGCCATCCGCAGGATCACGCCCGCCAGTCCGGTTCGTTTGATCTCCGGATCGGTATAGGGTGCGGACCGGGCGAGATCATCCTCGCTATAGAGGTGGACACAGACGCCGTCGGCGACCCGTCCGCAGCGGCCGCGCCGCTGGCGCGCGCTCGCCTGACTGATGGTCTCCACCTGAAGCTCTTCGATCTGGGTGCGCGGATTGTACCGCTTGATCCGTGCCAGTCCCGAGTCGATCACGAAGCGGATGCGCGGAATCGTCACGCTGGTTTCCGCCACATTGGTCGAGAGGATGATCCGGCGCAGCCTCCCCGGATGGAACACCCGCTGCTGATCGGCGGCGGAGAGTCGCCCGAAGAGCGGAAGAACCTCGGTATATGGCAGTTTTCGTCCGGTGAGCAGGTCGGTTGCGTCGCGGATCTCCCGTTCGCCGGGCAGAAAGACCAGAATGTCGCCGCGCGGATCAAGTTCCGTGACGAACTCCACTCCCCGCGCGACCGAGTCGGAGAGCTCCTCGTCAGCCTCCGGTACCAGAAAGCAGTCCTCCACCGGATAGGTCCGCCCCTCGATCGAAACGACCGGCGCATCGCCGAAAAAGCGGGAAAACTCCTCCGTGTCGAGCGTTGCCGATGAGATCGCCACCTTGAGGTCGGGCCGGAGCGGAAGCAGATTTTTGATGTATCCGAGCAGGAAGTCGATGTTGAGGCTCCGTTCGTGCGCCTCGTCGATGATGAGCGTACTGTACTGGCGCAGCTTGCGGTCCTCGTGCGTCTCGGCCAGCAGAATGCCGTCGGTCATGAATTTCAACACGGTGCCGCGGCCGGTCCGGTCGTCGAACCGTACCTGATAACCGACGGCGGTCCCCGGCTCGCAGTTGAGCTCCTGCGCGGCACGCTGCGCCATGGCGGAGGCGGCGATCCGCCGCGGCTGGGTGCAGCCGATCCGGCCGAAGCGCCCCCAGCCGAGTTCGAGCGCGACCTTGGGCAGCTGCGTGGTCTTGCCGCTGCCGGTGTCGCCGCCGACGATGATCAGCGGATGTTCCTGCCAGAGCCGCTTGATCTCGTCGATGTGCCGGGTGATCGGCAGCTCCTCCGGATAGGCGATATGGAGCCGTTCACAGCTTGCCGCGTATTCTGGATTTTCCGGTCGGATCATGCGTCGGTTTTTCTCCTGCCGCCGTCAGCGACGCCCGCGCTGTTCCCGGCGCAGCAGCAGCCAGTCCAGCGCGATCAGCGCGCCGAGCAGGAGGAAACAGCCGGGGACCAGGAAGAAGCTGGCGCGCAGTCCGAAGTGATCTCCCGCCACCCCCATCAGCCAGGCGAAGATGCCGCAGCCGGGTACGCCGGCGCAGGAGAGCAGGATGTAGATCATCGTGGAGTCTCCCGGCACCCGGTCCACGCAGTAGCTCTGGATGCTCGGCCAGAAGGGGCCGGTCGCGATGCCGATGAAGAAGAGCAGGCCGAAGAGAATCCAGATCGAATGGAGCAGCGACGGGAAGAGCGAGAGGAGCGTCCCCGCCGCCGCCGTCCAGAGGAGCAGATCCCGGAGATGTTTCTGGCGGACGAGGAAGCCGGAGACCATGCGCCCGACGATCATTCCACTCGCGAAGAAGGCGGTTCCCAGACCGGCCAGCCAGGGCGACCCGTCGTAATCGATCCGGATGAAGCTCGACACCCAGAAGGTGAGACAGAACTCTCCGCCGCCGGCCAGCACCATCGCGACGAAGAAGAGCCAGAAATGCGGCCGCTTCATCAGATCGACCGCGTTGCTCCACACGGTCGTCCAGTGGAGCATCTCCGGCTTGTCCGGATGCCGGGTCCCGTGGTAGGGAAGCAGGAAAAGCAGAGCGGGCACCATCGCGATGAGCCCTGCCAGCAGCAGGATGACCCGCCACGAGACCCCCCAGGAGAGCAGCAGTCCGGCGGCGATCACCGTCACCACCACGCCGATCGACCAGAAGGAGTGCGAGAAGTTGATGTAGCGTCCCGGTTCCTCGTGTTCGTGAAGATCCTGCACGACCGGGGTGGCGAGTCCTTCGACCACCCCTTCACCCAGTCCGGCGACGGCGACCGCGAGAAAGAGGAGGCTGTAGGCGGGCGCCGCCGCCGCGAGCATGATTCCGGTCGCCATGATGAGGATCGAGACCCCCAGCGTTGGAACCTTGCCCCAGCGCCCCGCCGCAAAGCCGCAGAAGAGCATGGCGAACACCATCGGGATGCTGCGGCCGAGCTGAAGCGCACCTCCGGCGCCCATGCCGCCGTCGGTCAGCGGGAAGTGGAGCGAGAGCGCCAGTTCGATCAGCACCACCGGCACCACCACCGAGCAGCAGGCGTACCCTGTGAAACAACTGAAGGCGGCATAGTCATACCGCCCGAACTTCATTTTTCTGCTGTGAGACATGATGAATCCTCAGAAGAGAACTTCCTGATTCAGAGCGTTCCCTTGGTGGAGAGGATTCCCTCGACCCGCGGATCGAAACCGACCGCCTGGTCAAGTGCCCGGGCGAATCCCTTGAAGATCGCCTCGAAGGCGTGATGCACCTCTTCGCCCGCGAGCAACCGGATGTGCAGGTTCATCCCCGCTTTCACCGAGAGCGCCTGGAAGAATTCGTGGAAGAGCCGTACGTCGAGATCCCGGATCATCGGCGCCGGACTCTTGACGTCGAAGACCAGCAGCGGGCGCCCGGAGAGATCCAGCGCGACCAGCGCAAGCGCCTCGTCCATCGGCAGGATGCAGCTGCCGTACCGGCGGATCCCCGCCTTGTCGCCGAGCGCCCTGCCCAGCGCTTCGCCGAAGGTGAGCCCGAGATCCTCCATCGTGTGGTGGTAATCGACGTCGAGATCCCCTTTCGCCTTGACTTCGATGCGGAAGAAGCCGTGTTTCGCGAAGAGCGTGAGCATGTGGTCCATGAAGGGGATGCCGGTGTCGACGTCGGCGCTGCCGCCGCCGTCCAGCGTCAGCTTGACCGAAATATCGGTTTCGCGGGTGGTCCGGCGGATCTCCGCGAAGCGTTCCGTACTCATAGATAGAATCTCCGGTGTTGTATGAAGTTGCACTCTCTATACTGTAGTGCCGCCGGGGCGATTTTGCAATCAGCGGGCCGGATTTTTTCCGGATTCCTCCGGCGTTCCGCTCTCCGGCTCATCGGCGGCGGGGCGGTAGGGATAGGGCAGGTAGTCGAGTGTTTCGTCGCCGGTGGTGCCGCTGAGCGCCTGCGCGATGGTCAGCACGTAGCGGAAACTGTCGCTGTTGACCGCGCAGGAGAAGAGGGTGGTCGAGGCATAGCGCAGCAGCATGCGCGGATCCCAGAATTCGCACAGTCCGATGCCGGGCGCGGGGCAGAGCTGCCAGTCGTGTGCCGGAACCAGCAGCTGCCCGTCGCCGTCGTAAAGGGCGAAGTCTCCCATCACCCGGACCATCCGGAACGGGGCGGCGGCCGCGGCGGCGGAGATTCCGGTAAGCAGCGCGGCGGAACCGGTGTGGTTTTCTAGGATCGGCCCGATGCAGTAGTTCTCGGGGCGCAGCGTGGTCTCCGGCTGGGCGGTGAAGCCGGATTTGCGCATGAAGTAGGCGAGCTCTTCGAGCGAACGCAGCGGACAGCGGGCGGCGTCCTGTTGGAACTTGTTCCACAGCATCTCGAGTTCCAGCCGGGAGTCGTTGTCGTACCACTGCAGATGGACGTCGATCAACCCGTCGACGAGGTCGACTCGGGGGGCGCGCAGCTTGCGGATGAACTCCCGCCGCCGCCGCCGGAGCGTGATCGCCGCCTGCAGCTGGTGGCTGCGGCGGCGGAAGAGCGGATTGGGCGACTCCTGCAGTTCGGCCAGCGCGTCGCCGAGCTCCTCCTCGCGGAAGAGCAGTTCCGCCATCGCGTCCACGGCGATGGATTCATCCTCGTCGTCCAGCAGTGAGAGCAGGTGGCGGATTTCAGGATTCCGCGCCATTGTTTGCGCTCCCCTTCCGGACCGGGAACTTGCCCATCAGCGCATCGTTGGCGATGGTGCGCACCTCGTCGGAGAAGTCGGAGCGGACGATCCACCGCAGAAAGCTCGGATCGTTCTCCGCCAGGTCGCGCAGCGTCCGCCCGGCGTTCTTGCCGAAGTTGACCACTACCTCGTTATCCACCCACTTGAAGCGGCGGGTGCGGTCCACGGTGTCCGGACCGGTGAGGTCGCTGAACTCGGCGAGTCCGGCCAGGTCGCGCGGCAGTTCGGGGTGGCGTTCGAGCTGACCGAGCAGCACCTCCAGCGTCGCCGCGGTATCGGCGGCGGCGCCGTGCGCTCCTTCCAGATCCTTTCCGCAGAAGAATTTGTACGCCGCGGTAAGCGTGCGCGGATAGAGTTTGCAGAAGATGTTGTACGCGTCGATCACCCGGCGGCCTTCCATCTTGAATTCGAATCCGGCCCGTTTGAATTCCGCTTCGAGCATGGGGATGTCGAAGCCGGTGATGTTGTATCCGGCCAGATCGCAGTCCTCCAGATAGCGGTAGAGCTTTTCGGCGATGATGAGAAAGGTGGGGCAGTCGGCGACGTCGGCGTCGGAGATCCCGTGAATCGCGGTCGCGCCCGCCGGAATCGGCATCTCCGGGTTGAGACGGCGGACGATGTTCTGCGTGTGCCCGTCGGGGAACACCTTGAGCACCGCGAGTTCAACGATCCGGTCGCGCTGCGGCACCACACCGGTACTTTCAATATCGAAAACGACCAGCGGCCGTTCCAGTTTCAGATCCTGTATCATGGATTCCTCCCGCTGCTGTGTTGAATTACATTTCGTGGAATATACCACCGTTTCGGGTACATTGCAACGCGTTCCGGAGAAAAAAGCGCCTCTTCCCCCGGCGGAGAAGAGGCGCGCATGCGGATGGAGAACTCAGAGCAGTCCGGCCGCCTCGTCGAGCCCGAAGCGGATGTTCATGCACTGCACCGCCTGCCCGGAGGCTCCCTTGGTCAGGTTGTCGATGCCGCTGGTGACGATCACCTTGTTGGTGTGGGTGTCGAGATTGTAGCCGATCTCGCAGGTGTTGGTCATGAAGACGTATTTGGTATCGGCGCATCGTTTGGGCGGGAGCACCCGCACGAACTGCTCGTTGCCGTAGGCTTTCGCGTAGACCTCACCGATCTTCTCGAGCGTGCAGCCGGGCGCGGCGTTCATGATGATCGTCGAGTTGATGCCGCGGTTCATCGGCGCGAGGTGCGGGATGAAGTTGATTGCCATCTCGGCAACCCCCGCCGCGAACGCCATCTCCTGCTCGATCTCCGGCAGGTGGCGGTGGCCGACGACGCCGTAGGCCTTGAGGCTCTCGTTGCACTCCGGGAAGATGTAGGGCAGATCGACCTTGCGCCCGGCTCCGGTCACGCCGGAGCAGCTCGACACGACGATCCCCTCGGTGGAGACCAGCCCCGCCGCCAGCAGCGGCGCGGTCGGCAGGATTGAACTGGTCGGATAGCATCCGGCGCAGGCGACCAGATCGGCGGTGCGGAGCTGTTCACGGTAACGTTCCGGCAGGCCGTAGACCGCCTTGGCCAGCAGTTCCGGGGCGGGGTGATCGACCTTGTAGTACTCTTTGTACTTCGCGGCGCTCCTGAGCCGGAAATCGGCGGAGATGTCGAACACCTTCACGCCGGCGTTGAGCAGCGGAATCGCATACTCGGTCGCCAGTCCGTGGGGTAGCGCGAGGATCGCCGCGTCGCACTTCTTCGCGAGTTCGGCGGCGTCGGGCGCGACGAAGTGGAGCGGCGCGCCGGTGAAGCGCGGAAAGACCGCCGAGACCGGTTCCCCGGCGTTCTTGCGTGAGGTGATCGCGACGATTTCGACACCCGGATGGCGCAGCAGAATACGCAGAAGTTCCTCCCCGGCGTACCCGGAGGCGCCCAGAACGGCGATTTTGATTTTTTTCATTTCCTGAAATCCTTTCTGGTGGAGGTTGTTATTGGCAAGGGAGCCGGAGCGGACGCTCCCGGCAAATTTTCCGATCAGTGCAGTCTGGCGTACGCCGCATCGAAACGGCGGAAACTCTCCTCCAGCGCCTTCGGAGCCAGCAGCCCGGCGTTGAGGTACTCATTCAGAAGTCTGCCGGGATCGGCCGGTTTCGCCTCTGCCTCTACGCTGGATCTTGCGAAGTTTCCGGCGATGGCCGCTTCGAGTTCCGCTGCAAGCGAGAGCGGCTCGGCCGCTTCCCCGGCGGGTGTGATTCCGGCAAGTTTCTCCAGTGCTGCGTTGATGCGGTCATGTTCCTCTTGGGCGGAAACTTCAAGGCGGGCGAGCTTCTTCAGCGCTTTCGCGTCTCCGCCTGCGGCTGCCCGGATCAGTTCCGCCGCGGTGTGGAGGCGGTGGAAGCGGTCGAGGTGGTCGATTTCGAGCTGGGCGGGATCGACGGATTCGCCCGCTTTGAGTTTCTGCCACGCTTCTGCCAGCGGCTGGGCGACGCTCTTGAGCAGCGAGAGTTTGCCGCAGAGCGCCCGGCTGCGGGCGGCGCCGAGGGCGGTTTCGAATTTCGCCAGCGCCTGCTTTTCGGCGTCGAAGGTGTTGCGGCAGGCCAGTTCGCGCAGCTCGGCGCGGATTTCCCGCACCCGCTTGTCGGCGGCGGCCGGTTCGGCGCTGCCGTCGGCGAGCGCTTCGATTTCGGCGATCAGCTCGCGGGAGCGTTTCTCCCGCTCGGCAAACGCTTCGCGCCGCCCCGAGAAGTACTGGTCGAGCGCGGCGTTGAACTGTGCGAGAAGTTCATGTTCCGCCCGGCCGGCCGAACCGGCGGCGTGGTAGTCGCTGCGGAGCTGGCGGGCGCGGCGCGCGGCGGCTTCGCCGGGCTGATCCTTGAGTGCCTGCGCCTCGGCGATCAGGGCGCGCTTGATTTCGGCGGCGGCGTCGAACTTTTTATTGCGTTCGTCGAAATAGGCGCTGCGGGCGGCGAAAAACTTATCCGCCGGAGCTCGGAATGCGGCAAAAAGTTTTTTTTCGGCGTTTCCCGCGCCGGGGAGCTGTTTCCACTGCGCCTGAAGCGCCTTGAAGGTTTCGGCGGTGGCATTCCACGCGGTGGAATCGGCCAGTGCGGCGGCCTGTTCGACCAGCGCCTGTTTGGCGGCGGCGGCCTGCCGTTGCTCCTGTCGCAGATGGGCGTAGAACTCGTCCACCCGATGCTGCAGTTTGCGGGTGGTTTCCTGATAGCGGGCGTTGATTTCCTCGCTCCGGGCTTTCGGGACCGCACCGAGCCCCTTCCATCTGTCGCGCAGTTCATGCAGTGTGCGTGCCGCCTTCGGCAGCTCCGCATCGGGCAGGGCGAGCAGCCGGTCCAGCTCGGCGCAGAGGTCGAGTTTGAGCGTGTAGCTCTCCCAGCGGGCGAGGTCGAGTGTCTCGTAGTGCTGGGCGAGCTTCGTCCCGGCGGCGCGGTGTGCGGCATTGTATTTGTCGGCGGCGGCCTTCGGAACGCTGCCGAGCGCGGTATATTCCGCCTCGATGGCGGTTTTGCGCTCCTGAAGGCGCGCCATATCCTCGCCCCCGGTGAGTTCCGCGAGTTCGGCTGCGAGCTTCTCCGCTTGTTCGCCGCGGGCGTGGTCTGCTTCGGCCTCGGCGATCAGGCGCGCGTTCAATGGGGCGAAGCGTTCGGCAAACGCGGCGGTGCCGGCCGCTTGCGCAACGACCGAGTTGAGGCATTCGTTCCACCTCTTTTCCAGTTTTTCCACTTCGCCGAGGGTGACCAGTTCGGCCCCGGCGATGAGGGTGTCGAGTTCCGCAGAGAGGCGGGCGCACTCTTCGAGTTTCGCGGCCCGCTGTGCGAGGCGTTCGGCATTTTCCGCGGCGGCGCGTTCCGCCTCCTTCCCTGCGGCGGCGAACCGTTTTTCGAGAATTTCGGCATATTCGGGCGGAAGCGGCGGAAGCGCTTCGAATTCCGCCGTGATCCGGGCGATTTCCGCCGGATAGTCGTCGACGGTTCCGGAGGGCAGCTGTTCAAGTTCTCCGCAGACGGCTTCGTGCCGGTGGAGCAGTTCCCGGAGGTTGTCGGAGATGCCGCCGACGGCAGGCCGACCGTTCTGAAGAGTTTCGTTCTGTTCGCTCATGAGTTCCTCAATTCCCGATTTTTGCGCAGCAGCGGCCCCGGAACGCGGGCTGCCGCCGGATACCTGTAAAAAAGTTATCGATCCGCGGCCAATCAAAATGGACCGTGTAAATTATAGCGCATTTTCCGTTTTTTTCCAATGCCGGTTTCACTGCGGACCGGTTTTTTCGTCAAAAAAGCGTTTCGACGCGTCCGACGGGGGCTGGCGTCGGAATTCCCCGGGGGAAATTCCTTTGCGCCGTCGGAAAAAACGGGAGAAGTAATTCGCGTCGGCGAAGCCGGTCTCCCGGATGGAAAGTACGCTTGACAGCAGCAGTTTTTCCGCGCACTCCAGTCACCGCTGCTGGAGGTAGTCGCGAACCGGCATGCCGGCTTCCTGAAGGAAGAGTTTGGTCAGATGATTCGGCGTGACGTGCAGCTCTCCGGCGATTCCGGCAAGTTTGAGGCAGGATTCGATGAAGCGGGCATCGAGCAGACTTTTGGCCCGGAAGAAGAGCGTGTTTTCCCCGCGTTCCGGCGGCGGGGCGGGCTGCTCCTCGGCCGGCACCAGCGCGAGGATGCGGAAAAGCAGGCTCCGGCGAAGCAGCGCCTCCTCCGGCGTCGCGCCGGGATGCATGAAGTAACTGCACAGCAGTTCGAGCAGGGATTCGCTCTTGCCCTGCGAGATGTGCCGTAACAGCGGGAACGTCAGCCCGATCTCCGGCAGGGGCGGCGCGGCGGCGCAGAAGGGATCGAACCGGTCCTCCTCCTCATGGACGAAGATGGGTTCCCCCGCGGTGTGGGCGCGGCACTCCCCCTGCCAGTTGAAATGGATGCACCACCGATCCGCCGCACTGTCTGCTGCCGTGCAGTGCATCACGCCGGGCGGAATGATGATCGCGTTGCCCGGCGTGCAGAAGACGCTCCCCGCCGCGTGATCACCCGGCAGTGGCCGGAGGCGAACCAAATCAGCTCGTAGT
>CAZPWP010000026.1:0-13045 GCA_964590295.1 uncultured Victivallis sp. | reverse complement strand
AGTTACATCATGTGCCGTCTCCTTTCAATTTTTCATATGTTATGGGATGGCTGTGTATCAAAATCATCATTTGAGGCGAGTTTTTCACAAACTGCAGAAGAGGGCCATTTATTCCCGTACATGACACTTATTCGTATTCCGGCCCATGATATTGAAAGACCGCACGGAGATTTTCCGGAGAAACAACCTGTGTCGGAGCTCCCTCAGCGAAAATTGTACCATCCCTCAGCAGCAGGGCCTCGTCCAGAAAGTGCGGCGCGATGAAGAGATCGTGCGAAATCATGACGATGCATTTCCCCTTGCGCGCAAAGCCGCGGAGAAGGCGGTAAAATTCATGCTGAAATCCGATATCAAGCGAGCTGGCCGGTTCATCCAGAAGCAGAATCGGCGTGTCCTGGGCAACGGCCCGGGCGAGCATTGTGCGCTGCCGTTCCCCTCCGCTCAGATGCGAGTATGGCTTCCCCGTGAGCGGAGCGAGCTGAAGTTCGTTCAAAATCACCTCAATGTCAGATGATACTTTTCTCCGCCTCACCCAGGGATAACGGCCGAGTGTGACAACTTCGCGGACGGTCAGCGGAATGCGTCCGGGAATCTCCTGTTCGACCATCGCCAGACGGCAGGCCCGTTCCAAAGGATCGTTCCAGCGCGGCGAAATGCTGCCGGAATCGGGGACGAGTTCGCCGGTGATCAACTTGAGCAGAGTGCTTTTTCCACAGCCGTTCGGTCCGAATATCCCGTAAAAAGCTCCGGCGTTGAAACGGGTCGAAATCCCTTTCAGAACAGGATTTCCCGGCGAATAGGAGAAGGAGACGTTTTTCAGTTCAATCATGATTCACCTTCCTGTGCAGCAGGAGATAAAAGAAAAACGGTCCTCCTGCAAGAGAGGTCAGAATTCCAACCGGAATCTCCTGTGGCGCGGCAACCGTCCGCGCGGCGAGATCTGCCAGGAGCAAAAGGAATCCGCCTGCCAAAATACTCCCCGGCAGAAGTTTGCGGAACGTTCCGCCGCAGAGCATCCGGACCATATGCGGAATCCCCAGTCCCACAAATCCGATCACTCCGCAGCAGCTGACCACACTTGCGCTCAGTACCGCCACGGTCAGCATCAGCAACGGTTTGAGCCGCCTCATCCGTACCCCCGCGAGCTCTGCCGAACGGTCGCCGAGAAGCAGCATGTCAAGTTCCGGCGCGAGACGGAACAGAATACAGCAGGCCCCAAGCCCCACTGCTGCAAGCAGGATCACATCGCTCCAGGTGATCCGCCAGAATCCCCCCAGCAGCCAGAACACCAGCGAGGAGAGCCGCTCATCGGCGAGATAAAGTGCACCGGAAGTCAACGCCGAAGTGAAGGCGTTGACCGCGATTCCCGCAAGAATCAAGGTCGCACCGTCCCAATTCCGCCACCTGCCGATCAGAAAGAGAATTCCGAGGGAGAGCGCGGCGAATACCATCGCCGGAACGGTCAGCCCGATTCCCGGAAGAAACAATCCGACCACCGCGCCCAGCGCCGCCGCATTAACCACTCCCAGCACATGCGGCGAGGCAAGATCGTTGCGGAAAAGATTTTGAGTCGCGCATCCCGCCGCCCCCAGCATTCCGCCCGCCAGAAAAGCGGCAAGCAGCCGGGGCAGCCGGAGTTCCAGCAAAATAATCCGGGCGGAATCGGATACTTCGCCGTCGGAAACGAGGCGCAGAAGATCCACCCACGAAGCGCTTCCCGCCCCGATTCCCCAGGAGAGAAGAAACAACGCGGCAAGTGCTGCGACAAGCAGTTTCATCTCATTATCCTGCAATGGTTTTCACTTTGAACCGGTCATCCCGCGCGGAGAGGTTGAGCGCTTCTTCTGAAGTCAGATGAGAACTTTTCACATGTGCAAGATAACTTTCTGCCAGTTTTTCGGCGTCCTTCATCTCTTCGTCGGTCGGCCGTTTCCACGGCAGGCCGGGGATCGGAATATAACCGTCGATATGAAAAGGGATATTCCGATCGAGTCCGGCAAGGAAACTTACGACGCCTTCCATTTCGTCGAGTCCGACCAGCCCCGGGATGAACACCAGATTGGCCGTCATCTTCATGCCGGAGTCGAACGCGGCGCGGAAGTTGTCATAGATCTGCGACTTCGGTTTCCCGGTAATCGCAAGATGAAGCTCTTCGCTCCACGCCTTGAGCCCAACGTTGGCTCCGTCCAGACCGGGAAGCGGCAGACGGCTGCCGTTGGTGTGACCAAGTCTGGTTTCCACGCCGAGCTCATGCCTTACAAAGGAGATCATCTCCTCAAGCTCTTTCGCCACGGTCGGCTCTCCCCCCATGAAATAGACTTTTCCTGGAGAGACACTGCGCAGCGCCTCCTTCATTTCCCCGACGGAGAGAAAGCGTTCCGGCTTCGGTTCGGCAAATCCGGGACGGCCGTTTTCTCCGCTTCGCAGTTTGTAGCTGCAAAAGGGGCAGCGGAAGGTGCATCCCCAGTTGTGAAGGGTCGCAAAATCATACTTTTCATTCCATGTGATCCGGTAAAATGCCATATTGTCACCTCATATATTGTTTGATGAATTCGATTGCCTCCAGCGGGGCGATTCCCTCGACAGTCAGGCGGCGGGGAACGGCGTGAATTCGGCCGTTGCGAACGGCAGGCGTTCCGGAGTAAGCGCTTCGCGCAGCAATTTCCGCAACGCTCCCGAAGCCTTCGATGTAGAAGATCACGTCAGGCGCAGCCTCGATTACGGCTTCCGCCGAAATCAAACCTGTTTTCGACACGATGATTTTCCCGCCTGCCGCCCGGATAAGATCACCGAGATACGATGCGTCTCCAGCGATTTTTCCGGGGCTGTACAATTCAAAACAGACCCGTCGCGCCGGAACTTCCGCCGGGATGGAAATCTGTTCGAGCCGATGACGGAAGGCTTCGGTGAGTTCCTGTGCCCGTTCCGTCTTTCCCGTCGCTTCGCCGAGGCGCAGGATCAGATCCGGATATTCCGCGAGGCGCACAGCGGGGATAACCGTAACCGGAAACCCCTCGTTCCGGAAACGTTCCGCCGCTTCCTCCTGATAATACCAGAGAATCACTCCGTCGACCCCGAGTTCGGCGATCTTCTCGCGCGAAACGGCGGAACCCTTGCCGATCACGGCAGGAGGCGGCGAACCAGCCGCAATCTGCCCGTATTCATCGATGGCGCACGGTGGAGCTTCGAGTTCCGTCAGAATATGCGTCGCCGCCGTCGAGAGCGAGAGAATCCGCTGCGGCGTTTTTGCTTTCCGTTCAGGTGCGCAACCCACAAGCAGACAGAGTGCCAGAATAAGAAAAACAGATTTAAAAACCATATCCGGCACTCCTGTAATCCCAGTACCGGTCCGGCGTTGCATCGAATCTCAGGGATGCGGCATGACCATCGGCAAAAGCGGCGTTGAAATCCCGCGTTCGGCCGTGGCGGAATACCAAATATTTACAGTATCCGCCATCCACATAGGACTCTCCGTTCAACGTGCCGAAGAACGGTACGCCGACCGTGGTGCCGATATAGTAGCTCCCCGCATCCGCGAGCGTGATGAATTCGGAAGGATTCCGGATCAGGGTTGCCACGATCCCGTTCCAGAGAATGGGCGTAGCGCTCTCCCGATTCGATGGATAGCACTGGTTGATACCGTAACTGAGCTTGTTGACATCGCTGGTGCCGTAAACAACCTTTTTGTCTTCCGGCCTCCGGTCGGATGCGCAGACGAACACATTGCCCGAACTTCGTTCACTTTTTTCCGCCAGATAAGGTTCCAGACAGTCGATCCAGCGGACACCGGATTTGCTGACCGGCGGCGTCATGTTCCAGTCGGAAACATAATTGAAATACGCCTGCCCGATCTGCTTCACATTCCCCATGCAGCTGACGGTGTGCGCCCGGTTCCGCGCCGCATTCAATGCGGACAGCAGCAGGCCGGCGAGAATGCCGATAATCAAAATCACAATCAGAAGCTCCACCAGAGAAAAATATCTTCTATGAAGTTTCATCTGAATATTTTTTTCCTTTCAAGTTTCATCCGTTATCAATATTACGTTTTTAATTTTCGTAATACTTGAAAATTCTTTTTTTCCCTTCTGTTTTCTGGAGAGGAATCTTCAGCTTTACCGGAGCGTTTTCCCCATGCTTCCGATCGTCAATTCGGCCTTCAGAACTCCCTTGAGACGTTTCAGAGACGCGGCGAGCTTTTCGATTTCACATCCGCGTCCCCGGATCATAATCATCTCCGCGCAGATTTCGTGGCTCAGATGAACATGCGTCGAAGCAAGAACATGAACGGAAGAATGATGCTGCAGATCAATCAGTTTTTCGGAGAGTCCCCGCTGATGGTGGTTGTAGATCAGCGAAAGCGTACCGATGACTTCCTCACCGGAAATCCATTCCCGGCAGGCGATCTGGCTGCGGATCAGATCCCGGATGTATTCCGAACGGTTTTCATAACCGTCCTTCTTCTGCATGGATGCGAGCTGTTCCAGCAGAGATTCCTCCAGAGAGAGGCTGATGCGAACCAGTTTTGTCATCCTTCCTGTTCCTGTGCATTGTAACCGATCTGCGGATTTCCTACTTGACCACGTCTTCTGTTTTTGTCAAACTCCGAACACTCTGGCCGCCTGTTTCATTTTTGTCCGGACCGGAACGGAAAACGGACACCGTTTTTCGCATGCGCCGCACTGAATGCATTCCGAGGCGTGATGTTTCAGAAGACGATAGTGATCACGCACCGTTGGAGGAACTTCTCCCTGGGCAAGCGCCAGATTCAAATATTTGTTGACGCTGGCAATATCGATCTCTTTCGGACAGGGCGCGCAATGACCGCAGTAAAGACAGTGCCCCTGCCATGATTTCGCGTCGAGCCCGTCGAATACACGGGTGTAATCCCGTTCCGCGGCGGAAGCGGAACACCATGCCAGAGCCGCCTGAATATCCGCGACATTCCGGCATCCGACCATTACGGCCGCCACCGCCGGACGGGTCAGTGCATAGTGTAGCGCCTGCACCGGTGTAAAAGCCTTGCCGAACGGAGAGAGACGCGCATTCAACAGATCGCCTCCGCCATAGGCTTTCATTACGTCCACACCAATGTTTCTGCGGGCGCAAAGCTCGTAAAGTTTCTGGCGCTCCTCATCGTATTCGATCCGTCTCCCGGAGGGACGCAAATCGTATCCGGGATTGATGGAAAACATCAGAACGTCCACCAGATTTTCTTCCACCGCACGCCGCGCAATGGCCGGACTGTGGCTGGAGAGTCCGATCGCCTCAATCCGTCCGGCAGCCTTCAGGTCTCCGGCATAAGCCAGCAATCCATTCCGGCGAATCCGATCCAGATCATCTTCCGCATCCACATAGTGAATCATGCCGATCTCAATATGGCCGCCGAACGTTTTCAGCATATTTTCATACGCCTCTTTGCAGGCTTTCAGATTTCGGCTGCGGAGATATTGACCATTCCTCCAAATGGAACCGAGATGCCCTTGAATCACAAATTGTTTCCGTTGTTCCCCCATCGCCCGGGCGATATCGGAAAGCATCCGGGGATCGGCAATGCATAGATCCATGAAATTGATGCCGTGTTTCAGCGCATACGTCACGAGAGTCTTTGTTTCTTCAAACGGTCTGCTTTTGAAGCCTTCGACTCCAAGAGCAATTGCACTGACGGAGAGTCCGGATCGTCCCAGCTCCCGGTAAATCATGCCCCGGGACTCTTTGTCGACATCCGCCTCCGTCTCTGCCTGGAGGCGGGCAAGAGGCGCAAGCGCCGCCAGCGTCAGAGTTGTTTTCAGAAAGTCACGCCGATCCATAAGACTCCTTTCTCCTGCTCATACATAAAATTCGTGATCCGGCAACCAGAACATGGCACTCTTCTTCTGAGGACCTTCCATTTCCGAAGCGATTTTTTTCAACTCCTCAGAAATCCGGATGTGCTGCGGACACTTTTTCAGACAGACCCCGCAGTTGACGCAGGCGGAGGCCTTTTCATCCGGTGACATTTTGTCGTACACCAGACGGAAATGCCCGGTATTTCCCGTTGTCTTCGCCTGATTGTAGAGCCCGAACACCCGGGGGATGTTCACTCCGACCGGACATGGCGTGCAGTAACGGCATTCCGTGCAGGGAACTGCTCCGGATTTCCGGTAGGCTGCAAGCGCCTCCTCGATCGTTTTCCGTTCCGCATCGTTCAGCGGTTTGAAATCGGTAAAGGTGCCGATGTTGTCTTCGAGATGTTCGGTCAGCGTCATGCCGGAAAGGACGCAAAGCACATTCGGAAGACTCGCCGCATAACGCAATGCCCAGGAGGCGGCACTCACATCGGGATTGGCTTTTTTCAGAATCGCCGTCGCTTCCGGATTCAGCGCGGCAAGCGCGCCGCCCCGGAGAGGCTCCATCACAATGACCGGAATACCGAGCTTTGTTAAGATCTCATACTGTTCCCGGGAACGGTAAATCGTCCAGTCCAGATAATTGAGCTGAATCTGGCCGAAATCCCATGGGTGCGCTTCGGCAATCTCCTTCAGAATTTCCGGCTCGTCATGGAATGAAAAACCCAGTTTGCGGATTTTCCCTTCTTTCTGCTTCTGCTTCAGGAACTCGTAGACATGGAATCGTCTGGTGTCTCTCCAGCGATCCCGGTTCAGATTATGAACCAGGTAGAAATCAAAATAATCGGTTTTGCAGCGCGCAAGCTGTTCCTTCCAGATTCGTTCGACATCTTCCTCCTTCTTCAACGCCCGGACCGGCATTTTGCTGACCAGGTAATAACGGTCACGGGGATATTTCGTCAACAGATCGCCCGCGCATTTTTCGCTGAGTCCATCATGGTAAAAATAGGCGGTGTCGAAATAGTTGAGACCCACATCCATCGCTTTGGCGATCTGTTTTTCCACAGTGGCGTAGTCGATGTCCGGTTTTTCCGGCGAGAGGCGCGGCAGCCGCATCATCCCGAACCCGAGCAGGGGAACGGTGAGCGCGGTGTTTTTATAACGCCGGCGGGTGATCTGTCTGCCTTTTCCCTCTGAAGATTTCTCACCATCCGGGCCTTCCTTTGCCACAATCTGCGTGACCGGGGCGAGCACCGCAACTGTCAAAGCACTTTTCAGAAATTCGCGTCTGTTCATTCTTATCACCTCTCTGCTTTTCCCCATGTTTCTTCAGACATCGACCTGAATGAGTTCATACCGTTTGGTTCCGACTCCTCTTGCCGCGGCCGTGTCGATGACCCGGGTTCCCTTCCGGGAAGTGACCCGTTCCAGAAAGCGGTCCCGTCCGGGATCCTTCGAGCGCCGGATCTGATCCATGCACGCCTGATCGAGCGCGACGGGGTCGGTCGAGGAGAGAATTCCGATATCCTTCATGCAGGGATCTTCCGCCACGGCACAGCAGTCGCAGTCGACCGACAGATTGCACATCATGTTGACGAACGCGATTTTTCCCTTGAAGTAATCGACAATCGTTCCAGCCGTCTCCGCCATCGCGTCTCCGAACACCTCCGGTGAAGCCATGTGTTTCCAGCACTCGACCTGATCGCCGGAAACGCCGCCGGAGTGGATCAGCGCTTTTCCCTTGATTGAGGCGCAGCCGATCGAGAGCTGTTTCAGCGCTCCGCCGTATCCGGCAACCGGATGACCCTTGAAGTGGGAGAGAATCAGCATGGAGTCGTAGTTTGCCATATTCTTTCCCACATAGTTCCGCTTCAGGATCTTTCCCCCGGGAATCGGCAGAACCATATCGGGTCCTTCGGCATCCATCAGGTCAACGGGAAAGAGTTTCGTCCAGCCATGTTCCGCGATGAGCTGCCGATGTTTCTCCGTGGAATTCCGCGCCCCCTCGTAAGCGGTATTGCATTCGACCACCGTCCCGTGGACCGCCTCAACCATGGGACGCAGAAACTCCGGACGCAGAAAATTCTGATTGCCTTTCTCGCCGGAATGCACCTTCACCGCGACCTTGCCGGGCAGCGAAATTCCGAGCGCCCGGTACATGCGGATCACCGATTCCGGCGAGAGATTTCGTGTAAAGTACACTTTCGGAACGGCTTGAGTTTTCCCCGGACCAACCGCTCTGGCCAGAACTCCAGCCAGTGGAGTGAATGCGGCAATCGTCAGAGCGCTCTTCAAGAAATCACGTCTGTTCATGAGTTTTTTTCATTTCCTGTTTGAGTTCCATTTTTGCAGCGAGAAATCATCCAAGTTCGAATAACAGCCGGGCGGGAACGGCAAGAAGAACCACGATCGGCGCCTGAAACATGACCCCGAACGCGAGCATCAGCCATCCGGCGAGATTCAGAAAGTTCGCCGGCCCCAGAATCGGCTGAAGTTCCGGCGTGGCGAACCCGCCGGAAAAGTTCATCAGCATCGGCAGAATCACTCCTCCGCAAAACACGATGGAGGCGAATAAAATCCGCCCTCCGAACGCCTTGCCCTCCTCCCGGCAAAGTGCGGGAAGCAGAAAACGCCAGACCTGCAGCAGATTCCATGGAGATACCATGACCAGCGCGGGAATCAGCGCCAGTTTGAGCTGCACCCAGAACACCTCCATGGGAGCGAAATCGTGGAGCCGGCCGACCGACTCCGGGAAACTCCAGCGCATCAGCGTGCCGATCACCCGGTGGGAAATCAGATACCCGACCGGATAGAGGAGCGCCGTTGCGACGACACAACTGAGCCGTGTCCGCCGCAATGACTCCAGGTGCGCGATCAGGGTGTTTCCCGGCGCTTTCATGCTTCTTTTCCGTTTTCCTTCCGATCCTCTTTTTCCGCCGCGTTTTCCGCCGCGGTCATCAGCTCCTGACTTTCCAGAGTCAGAGATTCCTTTGCCTTTTTAAACTCGTACGAAGCCCGGCCCATGGCACGGGCCAGTTCGGGAATCCGCTTGGCTCCGAACACGATCAGAATAAAGAGCGCGATTAAAATGATTTCCGAGAATCCGAGCGACATGTTGCACCTCCTGTTTGATTATTATCGTCATGAGCAACTTCAGAATAAAATTATCCCGAAGCATAAACTGTGTTATGATTGCGTTCCCTGTTTTTCCGCCTCCCGGCGTGCCGTATCGTAGACGGTCCGGAAATCAAGTCCGGACTTCTCCGCCACTTCCTTCACACTCTCAAATTCGGGATAATACCGCACAAGAGAACCAAATGCGCAGCGCTTCACCTGAATTTCGCCGAATTCAAGAGCAATATGGCACTTTTCCCGTTCCATGCAGGTCCGTTCCACAGGAATTTTGCGAAGCCCGATGGTGGTTGTCGTGCGGAACATCGTCTCCTCCACTGCGGCGAGATGCCCCTGATCCACAATGACCCGCAGCAGATACGCGGGACGATTTTTCTTCATGAAGCACGGAAGAAAATGGACATCCCTCGCACCACTTTCAAACAGTTTCTCCATGGCGAAGGCGAGTACTTCTCCGCTGGAGTCATCAATATTGGCTTCCAGAAGCAGAATCCTCTCCGGATCCGGAGAAGGTTCCATCAGCATCGCACGGAGAAAATTCGGCCGTCCGAAGTCACGTTTGCCGAGACCGATTCCAACTTTTTTCACCGTAAACGACTCCGGAAGAACTTCCACGGTCCGCAATGCGGCTGCTATCGCAATCCCGGTCGGGGTCACCATTTCTCCCCGCACGTCAGTCGGTTTCAACGCGATGCGGTATTTCTGCGCAATATTCAACACCGCCGGAACCGGGATCGGCAAATCACCGTGCTGACAACGGACAAACCCGCTGCCTTCACAAAATCCCCGGACGACACATTCCTCGATGCCGAGATCGTCGATCAGAACCGAGGCGGCAACAATGTCGACAATGGAGTCAATTGCGCCGACTTCGTGAAAATGCACATCCGCAACCGGGCAGCCGTGCGCCTTCGCTTCCGCCTCCGCAACGATGCGAAAGATTTTTTTCGCCAGACCTCTTGCGTTGTCGCTCATTATCCCCCGGTCGATCACCGCATGCACGTCGGCAAGGTTTCGATGCCTGTGGTGATGTTCATGTCCATGATAATGTCGCTCTTCCTGCAGACAAACGTCGAAATCACATCCGTCGAGCCCATGCGATTTCCTGCGCGATACCGTATACTGGAATCCCTTCAGGGCGAGACTGTGTAATACGGCATCAAGTTTTTCCCGGCTTGCGCCAAGGTCGAGCAGCGCAGCCACCGTCATGTCTCCGGAGATTCCGGACGAGCCTTCCAGATAGAGAATCGGGTTCATTTTATCCTCCTTTCCATCCTCCGGATCATCCGACAGGCGAGCACGCCTGCTCCGAATCCGTTGTCCATGTTGACGACGGACATCCCTTCCGCGCAGGAGTTCAGCATCGCCGGAAGCGGGGCGACGACGCCGAAACCGGCGCCGCATCCGACCGAAGTCGGAACCGCGACAAGCGGAGACTCCACAAGTCCGGCGAGTACACTTCCGGGAGCGCCTCCCATTCCGGCTGCGGCAATCCCCGCGTCGGCCCTGCGGATCGCGTCGATTTTCGCCAGCAGTCGATGGAGCCCCGCAACGCCGACGTCAAAACAGCGTTTCACTTTCGCTCCGAAAAATTCCGCCGTATGCGCCGCCTCTTCCGCCACGGGAAGATCCGCCGTTCCTCCGGTACAGACGGCGATCAGCCCGGCAAATTCCATTTTTCTGCCCCATGGGGAAATCAGAAGTCTTGAGGTCTCGTCATATTCCGCCGGGATGGAGTGATTCCGCTGAAAGGCAAACTGTTCCGGCGAACATTTTGCTCCGGGCACACGCACTCCGGTGCGCGGAAAAGTCCGCATGATTTCCGTCAGCTGCTCCGGCGTTTTTCCGGGACAGCAGACGGGTTCCCCCTGACCGGTGCGATCCGCGCGGGTCAGGTCGAGTTTGGCAAAACCGAGATCCTTGAACTGATCCATGTTTATCTCTCCAGCAGGGTTTGTTGCTCAACAGGAGCGATGATCATCGCTTTTTCCGGCGCGGGACAGACCTGCCGACAGGCTCCACAGCCGATACAGAGAGCTGGATTGACAGGACGCGGCGCACCGGTCGGACGGAGCATCACCGCACCGGTCGGGCAGACGTTCGCGCATTTCCCGCACTTCTCCCCCTCCTGAAACACGATGCAGTTCCGAGGATTGAGCTTCGCCTCCGCAATTTTCGTTTTCTGTTTGGCTTGAAGCGTCAGCGGACGGAGTGCTCCTGTCGGGCAGACCTGAGAACAGCGGTTGCAGTCGTAGAAACATGCACCGCGATCCAAGTCAAGCGAAACCGGACCGTCTCCGCCCGGAGCCGGAACAATGATCTTCGCCGGGCAGTTCGCCGTGCAGAGCTGACAGGCCGTGCATCTGGAAGCGAACCGTTCCGCATTGCCCGCCCCCGGAGGAAGAAAGGAAAAGCGTTTCGCATAGTCGGCCAGCTTCCCAAACCCGGCCTTTGTCAGAGTCATTCCCGCGGCGAGTCCCGCGATCAGAATCCCCCCGTTCATCAGAAACGCCCGGCGGCCTTCGTCAAAAGGCTGCAACTCTTTTCCCGGACAACCAAACTTCACAGCATGAAGCCGGCAGACGGAAAGACAGTTCAGACAGCGCACGCAGCGCTCGTTGTCAATCGTTCCTGCCGCCGGGTCGATGCATCCGGCCGGACACACTTTTACACACTGGCCGCACCTGACGCACTGTTCCGTCAGACGCAAACGGAAAATCCCATGCTTTGCAAGCAATCCCAGCACTGTTCCGACCGGGCAGATTGCGGTGCAGCAGATCCGCTTTTTCCATCCCGCCAGAAACGCAATCACCAGCAGAGGAAAAAGTCCGCCGATCGTAAAACCTCCGGCAATCCGTCCGAAATTGGAATACGGATCCAGCAGCAGAAACGGCA
Source organism: uncultured Victivallis sp. (assembly GCA_964590295.1). Taxonomy (GTDB): domain Bacteria; phylum Verrucomicrobiota; class Lentisphaeria; order Victivallales; family Victivallaceae; genus Victivallis. The sequence goes on along the minus strand of CAZPWP010000026.1, from coordinate 1,193 downwards.
CGCACCATCCCGCCAGAACCATTCCCAAGGAAAGACCGGCAATTCCATATCTGGTCTTGCGGAAGTTCGGCATCGGCCCGCCTTTCCGGCGGGAGAGAAAGCTGATCAGATCCTGCAGAATGCCGAGCGGACAGAAGAATGCACAGTAAAAACGTCCGAAACAGAACGTCAGAAGCACAATACAAAGAACGGTCAGAAGAGCACCCAGCGAAAACGCGGCAAGACAGGACATCAGAGCAGGAGCAAACTGCAATCCCGGCAGCCATGCAGCGGGAAACGAATCGAATCCGGAAAAGGCCGCTATCATGAAAAAAAGAACCAGAGCAGCCATGCTGATTCGTCCAAATCCCGCTGTATTTTTTCTGATTTTCATCCGCTGAACTTCCTGTAATGATCGTATCTTGTATACTATAAACATTACAGTTGCCGTAAGTCAAGTCTATTTTCCGTTTTTTTCCTGTTTCTGCCCGGGATTATCCCTCCGGCGCCTCTTTTGTGCTCATAATCAGGATTCCAGATCATTCCGAACACGTTTCAGAAGTTCCGGAATGTTGAGCTTCTGCGGACACTTTGCCAGGCACTCCCCGCAGTTCACGCACGCCGAGGCGGGCGCTCCGCGCTGAATCGGCGACATGGAGACGGTGTAGTCAGAGAGGGCCCGTTTCTTATCCCGGTGTACCAGATAGCTGTTGTAGACGTAGGCGAAGATGTAGCCGATCGCCACGTTGTGCGGACACGGGATGCACTGATAACAACCGGTGCAGTCGATGTGTCCCGGAGTCTTCCGGTAAGCCTGAATCGCCGCGCCGAGCGCCTTGCGTTCCTCCGGGGTGAGCATGTTCGGCTTCGCTTTCGACGCGTAACGCAGATTCGCCTCGACATCGGACATCGATCCCATGCCGCTGACCACGACGCTGACCTCCGGAATATCCCAGAGGTAGTCGAGCGCCCATTCGGCGTCCGGCTTTTCAACTCCGGTCGAGCGGAGCGCCGCGCGCATGGACGGCGGCAGATTTGCCAGAAACCCGGTTCGTACCGGTTTCATCACGGCGAGTCCCATTCCGCCGGCGGCGGCGTACTTCGGGCCGAGACAGCCCGCCTCATATTCGTAATCCAGATAGTTGTGCTGGATCAGGCAGAAATCCCAGGGGGCGGATTCGACCACCTCTTTGAAAAGCTGAAGACGATCATGG
>CAZPWP010000025.1:0-13211 GCA_964590295.1 uncultured Victivallis sp. | reverse complement strand
CCCCCTCCTCGATGACGACGAAGCACTCGCGCGTGTGCATGTCGCCGGGCTGGAAGTCGGGATTCTCCCCGCGGCGAACCCGTTCGATCGCCTCGGGAATCGCATGGGTGAACTGCCGGGCGTCCTTGACGCCCGGAATCGTCCGCAGCGCGTCTGAGTGGCCCATGCTCAGTCCGCCCTTCGGCCCAAGGCCGTAGAAGCCATAGGCCCGCGCGCCGGGAATGAACGCGCCGCCAAGCACCCGCTCCAGCGAGAAGATACCCGGATCCCACCCGGTAGAAATGACCGAGACATGTCCAGCCGCCTTCGCCACGGCGTCCATCTCGGCGAAATATTCCGGAATCCGGCTGTGATTGTCGAAACTGTCCACCGTGTTGACCAGCTTCGCCAGCACCGGCCCCTGCTGCGGCAGGTCGTTCTTGGAGCCGCCGCAGAGAATCGCCACATCAGGACGGAACGCGGCGAGCCACGCCGCGCTGTCGGCGATCGGCATCACCGGAAGCTCGGTGAGCTCCTTCTTCACCCGCTCGAGCGAACGGCTCACCACGCCGACCGTCTCCATATCCGGATTATTGCGGAGCGAAGCGAGCACTCCGCGCCCGACATTGCCGTACCCGACAACCACAACTCGAATTTTCTCCATGATACACCACGCTTTCCTGAAATTTTGATGACTCTATATAATTTAGCGGAAGAAGCCCTTTTTTTCAATTGATTTTTGAAAATAAAATCCTGATGACGGAAATCCCGGTTGCGTTTCCACCGTTTCCGGTGTATAGTATGGCAACAATTTATGGGTTTTGTCCCAAATCTTGTGAAGGCGAAGATTGTTTCAAGCAGAGAACTTTCTATGCATTAAAAAAGAACCGCTGGATTTCCGGAAATAGTCAACAGAGAACTTTCAAAGATCCCTGAGGAAGAAATAAAGGAGAAATCCTTATGGACTTGAAAAATAAAATTCCATGTGCTATTATGAACCAGAGCAAATCAATGCTCGTTGACAAGACATCAGTTCTTTCACAAAATTTTGGACAATAACAATTTATGAAATGCCGGCCCGAAATGATCCGCGCCGGCGGGAAACAACCATTGACGTGTTATCGAGAAAATGAAACGATCCACCGAAAAAGAGGTTTGTCCGCAGGAGATTCCCTCCCACTTCCCCGTCAAAGCATCCGAATATTACAATTTCGGCTACGATGTCATCGACGAATGGGCCAGAAAAGACCGGAATAAACTCGCCATGATCTGGGCCAACCAGCGCGGCGAGGAAAAACGCTTCACCTTCCACGACATGAGCAAACTCTCCAACCAGGCGGCCAATCTGCTGATCAAGCTCGGCATCACCGCCGGTGACCGCGTCTTCCTGATGCTGCCCCGGCTGCCGGAGTGGTGGATCTTCTCGCTGGCGCTGATCAAGCTCGGCGCGGTCCAGTGCCCCTCCCCGACGCTGCTCACCAGCCAGGACATCCAGCACCGCATCCGCTACGGCAAGTTCAAGATGGTCATCACCGACTCGGAAAATGCCCACAAATTCGACGAAATCTATGACGAGTGTCCTTCGTTGAGACTCCGGCTTCTGGTCGACGGAGAGCGTCCGAACTGGATCAGCTACCGCGCCGAAATCGCCGGGCCGAACAGCACGCTCTCCCGCCACGCGGTCAAGAGTCCGATCAAGATCCAGACCCGTTCCAGCGCGCCGATGATGCTGATCTTCACCAGCGGCACGAGCAAGTATCCGAAGATGGTAATGCACAACTTCGCCTATCCGCTCGGCCACCAGGTGACCGCCGAACTCTGGCACAATCTCAAGCCGAACGACCTGCACATGACCGTCTCCGACACCGGATGGGGCAAGAACCTGTGGGGAAATTATTTCGGTCAATGGATCATCGGCGTCTGCCTCTTCATCTACGACATCCGCGGCAAATTCCACGCCGACGAGCTGCTGCCGCTGATCGAAAAGTATGAACTCACCAGCTTCTGCGCGCCGCCGACCGTCTACCGGATGATGACCCTCAACGACATCAGCCGGTACGACTTCACCGAATTGCGCGAGTGCACCACCGCGGGAGAACCGATGCAGACCGAGACGATCCGCCTCTGGAAGGAGAGCACCGGGCTCACCATCCGGGAAGCATACGGCCAGACCGAAACCGTCTGCATGATCGGCGTCTTCCGCTGGGTGAAGCCGAAACCGGGGTCGATGGGAGTCCCCGCCCCCGGCTGGAAGGTGGAGATCCACGACGAGGAAGGCAAGTTGGTCAAGCAGGGCGAAGACGGCAGAATCGCGGTCAAGATCTCCGGCGGCGACCGTCCGATCGGGCTCTTCGACAAGTACCTCTACAATGAGCCGGAAAACAAGGCCTGTTTTACCGAAGACTATTACTACACCGGCGACCGCGCCTATCAGGATGAGGAGGGTTACTTCTGGTTCGTCGGCCGCACCGACGACATCATCAAGAGTTCCGGCTACCGGATCGGTCCCTCCGAAGTGGAAGACGCCATTTCGCACCATCCGGCGGTGCTCGAAGTCGCCGTAGTCGGCGCGCCCGATCCGCTGCGCGGCGCTCGGGTCAAGGCCTATATCGTGCTGCGTCCCGAATTCGAGGCGACCGAGTCGCTCGTGCGCGAAATCCAGAAGTTCGTCAAGCAGGAGACGGCGCCCTACAAGTATCCGCGTGAAATCGAGTTTATCCGGCAGATGCCGAAGACCTTCTCCGGCAAGATCAAACGCGATGTTCTCCGCCACCACGCAGAAACCGGGGAAGGCTGGGAGCACTGATTTCCCCGCCCCCATCCACCGCGGGAGAATCTGGAGTTGAAGCATCGCTCGGAGAGGAGCCATCGCCGTTTCCGGCGCCGCCAGCGCGGCGCATCGTTGCTGGAAGCGGCCGATCTGATCGCGGGGAGCGGCAGCGTACTCGATCCGGTCTCCGGTTTCGACCGCGGGCGGCGCGACAACGCCTTCAGTGCGATGCGCGCGGCCTTCCGGGTGTGGTTCGGCAGCCGGATCACCGATGATTTCCTCTCCTCCAAACTCACCAATCAGGTCTACATGCCGCGGACCGTAAAACAGGATACTGCGCCATGAAATTCGTCATCGCCCCCGACTCCTTCAAAAACTGCCTGCGCGCTCCGGAGATCTGTCTCCGGCTGGCCGCCGGAATCCGCTCTTCCGCCCCGGCGGCGGAGCTGGTGCTGCTCCCGCTGGCGGACGGCGGCGAAGGCACCAGCGAAGCGGCGGCGGAAGCGGCAGGGGGCGAGCTCCACACCGCGACAGTCACCGGCCCCTTCGGCGAACCGGTCAAAGCGCCCTGCGCCATTCTGCCGGACGGCTCCGCCGTCTTCGAAATGGCGGCGGCCTCCGGGCTGGAACTTGCCGATGGGCGACTCGATCCGCTGCGGGCAACGACCTTCGGGACCGGAGAACTGTTCCGCTATCTACTTGACCTCGGTGTGCGCGACTTCGTCATCGGCATCGGCGGCTCCGCCACGGTCGACGGCGGCGCGGGCATGCTGCAGGCGCTCGGCGTGAAGCTCTTCGACCGTTCCGGCAGGCTCATCCCTCCGGGCGCGGGCGGCGGAATCCTGCCCGAAGCGGCTCGAATCGACGCTTCCGGAGTGGATCGGCGCCTGGCGAAAAGCCGGATCCGCATCGCCTCCGATGTGACCAATCCGCTCTGCGGAGCGCAGGGAGCCGCGCCGGTATTCGGTCCGCAGAAGGGAGCGTCGCCGGACCAGGTAAAATTGCTCGATGCGGCGCTCGCGCACTGGGCGGAACTCTGCGGCGACGACGGAACCACGCCGGGCGACGGCGCCGCGGGCGGCCTCGGCTTCGCCCTCCGGAAGATGCTCGGCGGGAAAATGGAATCCGGTGCGGAACTGATGCTCGAACTGGTCGATTTCGACCGCCACGCCGCCGGAGCGAATTTCATCCTGACCGGCGAAGGGCGGAGCGACAACCAGAGCCTTGCCGGAAAACTGCCGGGGGTCGTCGCCCACCACGCCCGGAAACTCGGAATTCCGGCGATCCTCGTCTCCGGCGCACTCGGCCCCGGAGCGGAGGAGCTGGAAAAGGAGTTCGCCGCCTGCTTCAGCATCGCTTCCGGTCCCGGCTCCCTCCCGGAAGCGCTCGCCGCCGCCCCTCGCAATCTCACCCGGATCGGCCGGGCGATCGGCGCTCTGACCGCAAACAAATCTTCGGAGAATCGTCATCCATGAGCATTGCCATCCTTTCCACCGGAACGGAACTCCTGAAAGGGAGCGTCCTCAACACCAACGCAGGCTTTCTCTGCCGCCGCCTCGCCGCCGCCGGAATCCGGCCGGCGCTGGAACTGACTGCGGGGGACCGGCCCGCCGAAATCGCCGCCGCGCTGGGCGACGCGCTGCGCGCCGCCGACACCGTCATCGTAACCGGCGGACTCGGCCCTACCCGCGACGATCTCACCCTCGATGCGGTGAGCCGCTTCTTCGGGCTGGAACTCGAAATCGACCCCATTCTCGCGGAAAAGGTCGACACCTTCTGGGGCCTCCGTCACGAGGGCCACCATGCGCCGAAGACGGTCCTCCGCCAGGCGCGGGTGCCGCACGGCGCGACGGTCCTGCCGAATCCGAACGGCTCCGCCTCCGGAATCCGCATTGATACCGGATACGCCGGGCGGCAGCGGACGATCTTCCTGCTCCCCGGTCCGCCCGCCGAACTCGAACCGATGGCGGAACAGTGGGTCATTCCGGCCATCGTTGCGCGGGAAGCGGATGCGACACATGAATACACGCAGGGATTTCTCGCCGCCGGAACCGGGGAGTACGCTCTCCAGCTCCAACTGGAAAAACTGCTCCGCGGGCGCCCGGTCGAACTCGCCTGCTGCGCCCGTCCGGAGGGAACCCGGGTCTTCCTCTCCGGCTCCGACCCGGCGGCAGTCGACGCGGCGACCGCGGATGCCCGCGCCGAACTCGGTGACGCTGCCCTGCCGGCTGGAAAGCTCGACCTGGTCGAGACGATCGCCGGTTTGCTCGAAGAGCGGCAGCTGACCCTGGTCACCGCGGAATCCTGCACCGGCGGCAGGATCGCCGGAATGCTCACCGACCTCGCCGGAATCTCCTCGGTTTTCAAGGGCGGCGCGGTGGTCTACAGCAACGAACTCAAGCACGCTCTGCTCGGCGTGCCGGATGAACTGCTCGCCCGGTATGGCGCGGTCAGCGCCGAATGTGCGGAGGCGATGGTCCGCGGCGCCACGGAGCACCTGGCGGCCGACTGTGCCGTCGCCGTGACCGGCATCGCCGGACCGGGCGGCGGAACGCCGGAAAAAGCGGTCGGCCTGGTCTATATCGCCGCGAAGGTACGGGATCTGCTCCGGGTCGGCAAATTCCACTTCCCCGGCGACCGTCGGCATGTCCGGGAACGCACTGCGGCGCGGGCGCTGCTGATGCTGTTCGAACTCCTGCGTGAAGAGGCAAGTCAGAGCGGTTCCGCTCCGGCGCCGGACTTCCGCCGTCCGGAAGCGCGGTAATCGAGCGGAGTCGTGCCGGTCTCCCGCCGGAACACCCGGGAGAAGTAGGCCGGGTCGGAGAATCCGGCGTTTTCCGCCACCTCCGCGACCGGCATCTCAGTGTTGTGGAGCAGTTTCGCGGCATAGCGGATCCGCAACCGGACCAGGTACTTCATCGGGCTGGTCCCGATCATGCCGGAGAAATGGCGCAGCAGAGAGTTCTCCGACATGGCGGCCATGCGGGCAAGCTCCTCCAGCCGGATCCGCTGCCGGAAGTTCCCGTTCAGGAAGCGGACGACACGGTCGATTCCGCCCCATGCCGGCAGCCCCTCCCCCGGTGGATCGCCGCAGAGATCGGCGAGCCGGCTCAAGATCACCATCAGATAGCCCATCATCCGGCAGCGCCGCCCCGGGGAATCCCCCTGCTCGATGCGGATGATCTCCTTCAGGCAGCCGTGAATCTGCCGGAATACCCCCGGCGGCAGCGTCAGGCGCGGATAGCCCCCCAGCCGGTCGAAGGTTTCGGCTTCGGTCATGAAGAGACGGCGGTAGCCCGGATGGGTGTAGAGATCGAAGAGCTGAAGCGGCAGCCGGTGCGGCGCGAACAACAGATTGATGAGTTCACAATCCGCCGCCTCCTCATAGCCGTGCAACCCCCCTTCCGGTATCACCAGCACATCCCCCCGGGCCGCCCGCTCCAGCCCGAACGGCGTGCGGTGACTCACTTCGCCGCCGGTCAGGAAGGCGACCTCGACGAAACGGTGCCCGTGCATGGCGGTGTCCCCCTGCTTTTCAACGAAACTCCACAGGGGAAACGCTTCGCCGCTGAACCGGGCGATATCGTGCATCGTCGGATGTAACGGAATCTGCATCGCCACCCCCCTCCCTCTCCCGATAATGAAAACAACCGGTCCGGAATCTCCCCCGTGACCGGTCGCAGCAGACAGCGCGGGGAGCGTCTCCCCGCCGCCGATCACCGTTTTTCCTTCAGCAGTTTCTCCATCCCGGCCCGCTTGACGCAGACGCAGAGCAGTTCCATCGCCGCCCGCAGCTCATCGAGTGTCGGATAAGTCGGCGCGATCCGGATGTTCCGGTCCCGCGGATCCTTTTTGTAGGGAAACGTCGCGCCCGCGCCGGTGAGCTTGACGCCGGCCTCCTTCGCCATCACCACCGTCGCCTTTGCACAGCCGTCGAGCGTGTCGAGCGCGATGAAGTAGCCGCCCTTCGGCTTCGTCCACGAGGCCATCCCGGTGCCGCCGAGTTCCCGTTCGAGAACGTCGAGCACGATATCGAACTTCGGCTTCAGCTCCGCCGCTAGGCGCCGCATGTGCGTACGCACACCTTCAGCATCCTTCAGGTAGCGGACCGTCCGCAGCTGATTGAGCTTGTCGTGACCGATGGTCTGCACGGTCATGTGCTGGAGAACCTCCTTCATGTTGGCGGGCGAACTCGCCATCATCGAAATCCCCGCACCCGGGAAGGTGATCTTCGAGGTTGAGAAGAAGTAGAAGACCCGGTCCGGATTCCCGGCCGCTTCGCAGGCGGCGAAAATATCCTTGACCCGCTCCTCGCTGTAGATGTGGTGGACCCCGTAGGCATTGTCCCAGAAGATGCGGAAGTCCGGCGCGGCGGTCTTCATCCGGGCCAGCCGGTCCACCGTCTCGTCGCTGTAGCAGATCCCCTGCGGATTGGAGTAGAGCGGCACGCACCAGATCCCTTTGACCGCATCGTCACCGGCAGCCAGCTTCTCCACCAGATCCATATCCGGACCGGTCTCCGTCATCGGCACGACGATCATTTCGATGCCGAGCTCCTCGCAGATCGAAAAGTGGCGGTCGTAACCGGGGCTCGGGCAGAGGAATTTCACCGCCGGCAGTTTGCGCCACGGCTGATGGCCGCCAGTGCCGAAGACGTAAAGCCGCATCATCGTGTCGTACATCAGATTCAGGCTGGAGTTGCCGCCGACGATGATCTTCTCATACTCGATTCCGAGCAGTTCAGAGAAGAGGCGGCGCGCCTCGGGAATCCCCTCCAGCCCGCCGTAGTTGCGGGCGTCGACGCCGTCGCTGGTCACATAGCTGTCGAGTTTGTCGAGAATTCCATTGGTCAGGTTGAGCTGAGTTCCGGAAGGCTTTCCGCGCGACATGTCAAGTTTCAGATTCTGCGCCACATACCCGGCGTACTGCCGGTCCAGCCCGGCCTTGAGTTCGAGAAGTTCCGCTTCCGAACATCTGGTGATATCACGACCCATAATAACTCCTGTTTCCGCGACACGCCTCCGGCTTCCCGCATGCAGGCGGTTCTGCAATCAACCCGGGGAATTTCCTTTCTTCTATTTTCCGGAGGTGTTGAAATATTTAATATATCACTTTCCGGAATGTTTTTCAATCCCTCCGGAAGCGATCCCGGCGCTTTTTTTTCGCAGGACTATTTCAGCTCGAGCATCCGCCGGATCGGACGAACCGCCGCGGAGGCGAGTTCAGGATCAAGTTCAATTTTTTCCGTCATGTCCTGGAGCGAAGCGTATAGATCTTCCAGCGTGATCTTCTTCATGTCGCAGCAGATCATCGCCGGTTCCAGCGGCAAAAACTCCTTACCGGGATTCTCCTTGCGCAGCCGGTGCAGGAGTCCCTGTTCGGTACCGATGATGAACCGTTTTTCCGACGACACCCGGCAGAAGCGGAGAATACCGGCGGTGCTCAGCGCCTCGTCGGCCTCATCGACCACCTCGATCCGGCACTCGGGGTGAACCAGTACCGGCGCTCCCGGCGCGGCGGCCCGAGCCCGGCGGATCATCTCGACCGTCACCCGGTCGTGAATCGGACAGCATCCCTGCCAGAGCTCCATCTCGCGGCCGAGCTTTTTCATCATGTTCCCGCCGAGGTTGCGGTCCGGCAGGAAGACGATCCGGCGATCCGGCGGAATCGAACGGATGATCTTCTCCGCGTTCCCCGAGGTGCAGCAGATATCCACCAGCGCCTTGACCCGGGCGGTGCTGTTGACGTAGGCCACGAAGACCGCATCGGGACTTTTCCGGCGGCGGGCGGCGACCGCATCGGGATCGGCCATCTCCGCCATCGGACAGCCCGCATCGGACTTCGGCAGCAATACCGTCGCCTCCGGCGAGAGCAGCTTCGCCGTCTCCGCCATGAAGCGGACGCCGCAAAAAAGGATCACCTCCGCCCGGACCGATTCGGCCTTGATGCTCAGTTCCAGCGAATCACCGGTGAAATCGGCGAGATTCTGAATTTCAGGAGCGACATAATTGTGGGCGAGAATCACCGCGTGACGCTCGCGCTTCAGCTCCAGAATACGCTTGCAGATATCATCCATTTTCCTATCCCTTTCTTTCTTTCAAGCCGTTGTACCGCCCCCGTCACTTCTATAATATAACACCGAAACCGGCAAATGGAAAGCGCCATCCGGTTCAGAGGGTGCCAAAGAGGCGGTCGCCCGCGTCGCCGAGACCGGGGAGGATGTATTTGTGCTCGTTGAGGCCGGCATCGAGCGAACCGGTGTAGACCTTGACGTCGGGGTGCAGACGCTCCATCGTGTCGCGCCCTTCCGGCGCGGCGAGGATGGTGATCACCACGATACGGGAAAATCCCTTCCGCTTGAGCACCTCCACCGTGGCGGCGAGCGATCCGCCGGTCGCAAGCATCGGATCGACCACCACCGCCAGCGACTCCGGAGTCGCCGTGGGCAGTTTGCAGTAATACTCCCGCGGTTCGGCGATGACGTGGTCGCGCTCCAGCCCGACGAACCCGACCGTCGCGTCGGGAACCAGCTTGAGGATGCCGTCGAGCATACCGATGCCCGCCCGGAGAATCGGCACGACCGCGACGCTGTTCCGAATGCGGAACCCGGTGGTATCCCACAGCGCTGTACTCACCGGGATCTCCTCCGTCTCCAGATTCTTGAGCGCCTCATAGGCTATGAAGCAGGTGATTTCCCCGGCATATTCGCGGAAGTGTTTCGAATCGGTCCGCTCATCCCGCAGCAGAGTGAGTTTCGCCCTAATGCAGGGATAATCTACAGCATAAAACATCGCATTTCCTCCATACCGGGCAGAACGCCCGTTCGTATTTCCATCGCAGCCGCCGGAAATAATGTACCAGGCGGGGCGATTTTTTCAATCCCGTGCCGGCCGGAACGGCGCGGAAGAGTTTTTCCGTCGGACGCGGTTGCTTTTCCCGCCGCCGTGCGCTATACTATACCCCGGCGGGAAAACAGACACCATCATGAAGACATTTCATCTGAAAGATTTCAAATCCGGCGAGCTGCCGATCGCGTTGAACATCCAGCGCTGGCAGAAGGACAACCTCTCCAGCGAGCACCTCCACGATTGCATCGAGGTGATCTACGTGCTCTCCGGAAACGGGGTGAACTTCATCGACAACAGGACCTTCCCCACCATCGCCGGCGACCTCTACGTAGTCGCCCGAGGCGCGACCCACTCCTTCTACTCGAACACCGAACTGGTCTTCTACAATCTGATGTTCCAGCCGGCACTCTTCGGGCAGCGGGAGCGGGAGTACTTTCGCGAACATCCCGGATTCCTGCCGCTGTTCGAACCGCCGGAGGGAAGCGTACTCAACAAACTCTCGCTTCCGCCTGCGGCGAACGAACGGATCCGCGCCCTCTTCGACCACCTCCACGCGGAGCTCACCGGCGGCGTCCCCGGCTCACAGATGGCGGCCAAAGCGTATCTGACGCTGCTGATCAGCGAGATCTGCCGCTGCCGTGAAGCGCTCCGGCATGCGCCGTCAAGCCTCTCCCGCGGCGACAACCAGTTCAACTCGCTCAGCCGGATCATCGAATTCATCAACAGCAGCTACCTTGAGCCGCTCGACTTAGAACGGGCCGCAGCCGCAGCCGGACTGAGCCCCTCCTACGTTGGGGAGTTCTTCCGGGCGCGCACCGGCGTACCGCTGGTGCGCTACCTCTCGGTCCTGCGGGTGGAGCGGGCGCAGGAGCTGCTCCGAGAGCGACCGGAATGGAACATCTCCGAAATCGCCGCCCGCTGCGGCTTCGACGATTCCAGCTACTTCACCCGGGTATTCCGGAAGCTCACCGGGAAAACGCCGCGTGAATTTCGGAAATTTTCCGGCAAATAACCCCATGCCCCGGCAGAAAAAACCACAAAAAATCCTGTTTTTTCCTTTTCCGGTTATGGTTTGACGATGGAAGTGGATGTATATTCCTCACCAGACCGCTGAAACAGGGCGGTTTTCAGGTCAGAAAATAACAGGAGAGAGATCAGATGTTCGGCGAAAAAGTTCCCTCGAGCGAATTCATCAACCGCAGCGAATACCGCGACAAGGTACTCGGCTGCTGGACCGGGAAAAACATCGGCGGCACCCTTGGCGCCCCCATGGAGGGACGCCGCGAAATCTTCGATGTGAACTTCTACGTTCAGGATCTCAAAGGCAGGCCCGCCCCCAACGACGACCTCGATCTCCAACTCATCTGGCTGCTCGCGGTCGAGGAGAACGGCATCTATCAGATCAACGAACGGGTCCTCGGCGAATACTGGCTCAGCCACATCACCGGCCCATGGAACGAATACGGCATCGGCAAGGTGAACATGGCCAACGGACTCGTCCCCCCGCTCTCGGGCGCCTGCAACAACGAACAGTGGAAGAACAGCAACGGCGCCTGGATCCGCTCCGAAATCTGGGCCTGCCTCTTCCCCGGCGCCCCCGACGACGCGCTGGAGTTCGCCTGGTGCGACGCCTGCGTCGACCACGCCGATGACGGCATCTACGCGGAACTCTTCACCACCGCGCTGGAATCCGCCGCCTTCATCGAAAGCGACATCCGCAAACTGATCAACATCGCCCTGGCGAAGATTCCCGCCGACTGCCGCGTCGCCCGCAGCGTCGGCATTGCGATCCGGGAATACGAATCCGGGCACGACTTCAAGACCGCCCGCAACGCGGTCGTCAACGACAGCGCCGACCTCGGCTGGTTCCAGGCGCCCGCCAACGTCGCCTTCGTGGTGATCGGGCTGCTCTACGGCGAGGGGGATTTCGGCCGCAGCCTCTGCTGCGCGGTCAACTGCGGCGACGACACCGACTGCACCGGCGCGACGGTCGGCGCCGTCCTCGGCATCGTCAAGGGGCGTTCCGCCATCCCGGCCGAATGGATCGAGCCGATCGGCGAAACCATCCGCACGGTGGCGATCGATCCCTTCCACGCGGAAGCTCCGGCCGACCTCGACGAACTGACCGAACGGGTGATCCGCTGCGCGGAGGAGACCTGGATGGCCAATCCCACCCTGCCGCGTCTGACCGACGGACCGACAGTGATTTCGGAAAAACTCCGCGCCTCGCTGCTCTCGAGCGAACAGGTCGCGCGGCGGCTCTGGAGCAAATCCTCGTTCGCTTTCCGCACCAATCTCTCCTTCGGCCTGGTCGAAGTGGAATACCTCGACGGGGTGGAAGCGGCGCCCGGCGAGACGAAAAAGCTCCGTCTGTCGCTCCGCAACCCGCACATCGAAAACAAGATCTGCTACTTCGACTGGAATCTCCCAGAAGGGTGGCGGCTTCTGCAGGGCGAACAGCAGATCCTCGGGCTCCGCTACGGTGCGATCTCCAGCATCGACGTGGAGCTTGAAGTCGGCGAGTTCGGTGACGCCTACGTCTATGTGCCGCTGGCGGTCCGGCTCTCGGGGCGGAACTATCCGACCTACATCACCGTGCCGTTCCAGCGGCGCGGCTGCGTCAAAACCACGCTGGAGAAGCCGGACCCGCTCTTCTGGGACAACCATGACCGGATGCTCGCCCGGCGGGCCCGGTAATCCAGCCTGAAGAACACCGCCGGACTCCACGCAGAGGGGTCCGGCGGTGAAGTCGTTTTTTTTCATTCCCAGTCAGCAAGGAGATTGCAAATGTCTCTCGTCAAAGATCAGCTCCATATCCTGCCGCCCGGCGGTGTCGACCTGCGGGGCAGGCTAGGGAAAGCACTCCGGCACAGCATCGAAAACCGCTTGAAGAAAATCGATTACGACCATCTGGTCGCACCGTTCCGAGAACGGAACGAACGGGATGGACGCTGGCGGTGTGAGTTCTGGGGGAAGATCGTCCGTTCGGCAATCCGCTCCCGGCGCACCGTGCCGGACCCCGAACTGGAGCGGCGGATCCGCAAGACGGTTCACGACCTCTGCGCCACGCAGACGCCCGACGGCTGCATCAGCTCCTACCCCGCCGAACTTCAGACGAAGGACTGGGACATCTGGGGCAGAAAATACGCCCTGCTCGGCCTCTGCCGCTACTACCGGGAGATGGAGCAGTCGGAGGAGGTCCGCCGCGCCGTCGCCCGCTGCCTCGACCAACTGATGACCCAGGTCGGCCCGGGAGCGCAGCGGATCGTCGACTGCGGCCACCACACCGGGCTCGCCGCCAGTTCGATCCTCGGCGCGGTGGTTGCCGGCGCCCGGGTTACCGGCGAGAAACGGTTCCTCGATTACGCGAAGTGGATCGCCGCGCAGGGCGGCTCCGCCGCCGGAAACATCTTCGAACTGGTCCGCCGGGGAACGGTGCCCGCCGAACTCGGCAACGGCAAGGCCTACGAGATGACCTCCTGCTTCGAAGGGCTGCTGGAGCTCTACCGTGAAACCGGCGAGCCGGAGTTGCTCGACGCGGTGGTGAAATACTTCCGCGCCGTGCGCGACCGGGAGCTCTTCCTCACCGGCGCCGGCGGCCTCAAGGATATGTG
>CAZPWP010000024.1:0-13669 GCA_964590295.1 uncultured Victivallis sp. | reverse complement strand
TACGCCGGAAGACGCTTCTTTCAATGGAAACAGTGTTGTGATTCCGCTGGCGGTGATGCGCGATCCGGTCGACAACGGCGCGGAGGGAAATTTCGGTTTCACCTGCCATATCACCAGACGGGAACGGCAGTACAGTTTCGAGGAATTCGATTTTGATCTGCTGCGCCGTCTCGGCGTGAGCAATGTGCGGGTGGATGTCGGCTATAACGACATTGGCGGAGCTCAGAGCGTTTTGCGCCGGGTCAGAGCCGCCGGACTAAACCCGCTGGGGATCATCACAAGTTCCGGGGTGAACGGCTATCCCGCCATCGCGAAGAACCGGGCGGAGAATCCGGCAATTGTGGAGAAATGGGCAAAATACGGCATCCCTGCCGATTACGCATGGTACGCCGAACAGGTCTATCATCTCGTTTCGGCCCACCGGGGCGTGGTGCGGGACTGGGAGTTCGGCAACGAACCGACCTACTGGAGGATTCTGCCCGAAGATTACGCCCAGATGTTGAAGGCCGGATACAAGGCCGCGAAGATCGCGAATCCGGAATGCAACGTGATGGCCGGCGATCTGAATGCGATCCATGCGCCGGTATTCCGGACAGGCGGGACGCGTTTCTGTGATTCGATTGCGAGCCACATTTACGGCTTTTACGTTCCGATGTTCTGGGGCATCGCCGGAAAGATGCGCGAACTCAACGGCTGGAAAGCCGCGGCCGGGATTCCGGAAACTCCGGTCTGGCTTACGGAGATCGGCGGCTGCACATACAACTCCATGCACATGATTCCGGTGCGCACGCTCGACGAAATGCGCCGTTATCAGGCACTTCACCAGCCGAAAGTCATGCTGGGCGGACTCGCATTCGGCGCGGCGAAGGTACTTCCGTACAATTTCCGTGATGTGCCGGTCGATTCGCGCGAAGAAGAATTCGGCATGCTCGACCGTTACGGACGTCCGAAACCGGGCGCCGCGAGTTTCCGCGCCGTTGCCAAGCTTTTCGGCAAGGCGAAGTTCGAAGGATTTGTGAAGGGGCATTCGCTGAAAGCCGGGGAGATTGCCGGACTCTCGTTCCAGGATGACCGCGGGCAGCGGGTGGTGTCGTTCTGGCGGAATGATCCTTACGGATACAATCAGTTTCAAATTCCGTTTTTCGACACGATCCGTCCGGCGCAGACCGTTCGGCTGAAAGCCACCGGGAACGAAATCGAATTCTTCAACCTTTCGGGCGGCGCGTCGACGTTGCCGGTGAAGGATGGTTATGTGGAAATCCCCGTCTGCGAATACCCGGTATTTGTACGCGGCGGCATCGAACCGGAGTTTGAAAAGGTCTCGACGGCACATGAGATTCCGAAGCTGAATCTCCCTGATGCCCGGGTGAAGATTCTGCCTTCTACCCCTTCGCGCGCCTGCGACCTGATGGCGGGTGTCGTTCTCGAACTCATTGCCGGGAGTCGCGATACGGTGAAAATCCATGTATACAACCTGAAGGCGCACCCGCTGTCCGGAACCGTGCGGCTCATCCCGAAAAACAACTGGCGGGAGTGGGCGTGGCACGTAGTTCCCGCCGCGGTGAAGCTCGACATCCCCGGCGACGGAATGGGCGAGGCTGCGTTTGCAATTCCCGTCCCGCGCAATGCGAAGCCGGATCAGCTCTTCTACCTCGATGCCGTTTTCGAGACCAAACCGGGCGTGGAGTTCCGCGATACGGTCGTGTTTCGCGCGGGGGAACGGAAACTTCCGCTCAACGAGTGGATCACTTACGCGAAGGGATTTCGTCTCTCTTCGGCGGAAGAAGGCAGACGGATCCGGATCTTGTGGGAAAAGGAACGAGCTTCGTATGTCAGCTTTTTCCTGCGTACTCCGCAACTGTTTGCGGAAGATGCTGCGAAACTCGCGGTCGATGTGGCCGTTCCGGTGCGCCCCGACCGGGCGAAGATTCATGCGGTCAATCTGCTCTTTATGGACAGAAACGGTGAGATTTTTCAGCTTAAGCAGTCGCGGATGCTCCCGGACGGCGAGTGGAGCGTCGTGCGGTTCGACGCCTCCGGCATCCTGGAGAAAGGGGTGATTGTACACAAGGGCGGTGACGGGAAAGTTGATTTTCCGGTTCGGCTGCGCGGGTTCAACTTTGAGCTTCGCTCCGATGCTGCTGCCGACGGTTCGATTCTGGTCGGTTGCTGGGAGCGTCTCAAACCGCAGAAACGTTGGAAGCGCGGCGGCTGGACCGTGTACGGCGAGGGGTACAAGCTCGTGCGGAGTGCGGACGATTCGGAGCTGATTGTGACGCACACACCAGGAGGCCGTTCCTATGCGTCACTTTTCACAACGAAACCACCCGTACTCGCGAAAGATGCGTCATCGTGGCCGAAATCGGTCGAGATTTCGTTCCGGCCGGAGAAGGTCGCGGTTCACTCGGTCAGTTTCCTTGTGCAGGACGCATCGGGCGAGAAGTTCCAGGTGAAGGAGGACATCACTCCGGTTGTCGGTCAGTCGCGATCGCTGCGGTTCGACCTTGCCCGGATTCCACAGAGGCGGAGTTTGATCGTTTACGGCGGCGACGGGAATCGGAAACTCGACTATCCGGTCCGACTGCTCGGATTCAACTTCGAATTTGTCAGGAGCGATGAATCCGGAACGTTGACGGTCAGACCTCCGGAATTCGATAAAACCATCGAAGTTGAAACCGGAGGAGGCGGAGGCGCGGCCGCAATGGAATGAGCCGGTGAAACCGTCATGCTCGGCGTCCTGTACGGAAGGGGTGGTGGTCGAATCGGTGAAGTCGAATCAGGCGGTATGCTGCGCTTCGGCCTGATCCGGCGGAGTCTCCGCCGCGGCTGCGTCTACCTCAGCGTCAGCGGTCTGTGCCGACTCCTCCTCTTTCTGCCCGGGGGGGCATTCCCCCCGTTTTTGTAATACAATCTCTGTAAAACACCAAAAAAACGGCTTCCCAAAGCCGGCACATTCACGGTCCGGAAGTACGGACAAACTCTTTCCCGCTTAATTTTTCAACAGACTTCCTGAAATTTTCTCCACGCATTGCCGTCACCGAGCCAGGGAAAAAGTTCCGCTTTCTTCAGCTCTTCCAGCAATTCGGCATTCCGGTCGAAACTATTGGCCAGCGGCGGTCGCTGCAATCCTACCGGCTGGCCAATCAAAGCCATGATCTGTTTCCCGGCGGAAGCGTATTTCCCGAGAATCAACACCAGCTTCTGACTCAGGAGCTGCAGTTTCCGGGCGGTGTCCAGATCCCCGTTCTGAAAGGCCTCCATCATCTTGAAATAGAGAGGTGCGGCATAGTTGTAGGTACTGCCGACTCCACCCGTCGCACCGAGGGCCAGTCCTGCCAGAAGAATCTCATCCCGGCCGAAGAGAAGCTGATATTTTTCAGGCCGGTAATTCAGACATAACTGGAAATCCATCAGATTTTCATAGGTGAATTTAATCCCGGCCAGCATGGGAATTCGCTTTTCCGCCAGGCGCAAAAAATCGAACATCGGGAAATTCACACCCGTCAAAGCCGGTATGTGATAGAAATAGAACGGCAGCGAAGGCGCCGCCGCACTGACAATCCGCATGGACTCCACCAGCGCATTTACGTCGCCGGGCTTAAAATAACTCGGCGCTACTGCCGCAATGGCATCCGCCTGAATGGATTCCGCGTGGGCAGCAAGAATTTCCGCCTCTCTCACACAGGCCGAACCAACATGAACGATTACCGGTAAGCGTTTGCATGCCGAGGAAACAAATATCCCGGCGGCAGTCATGCGTTCTTCCGTCGTCATGGAGGAACACTCCCCGGTGGAGCCGCAGACAAAGAGCCCGGCAAGCCCAAGTCCAGCCAGATAATCGGTGAGTCCCGGAATTCGTTCGGTATCCAGAGAAAAATCAGGGCGAAACGGCGTACATGCCGCTGCAATCAATCCGTTGAACTTCATTCTGTCTTTTCCTTATTTATTGGTTGTTCGGCCAGAGATTCCAGTGTGTATTGTACAGATTGTCTGACGCGGGGACGGCGGGACGCGCAGTTGCGGATGATGTCATGATATCGCCTTCGGCAAGTCCGTTTTTCACATGTCCATCGTAAAATGATGCATTGATTCTACGATTGTGACGATATGCCACAGTCATGGTCGTCGATTCTCCGGTCAGAAGGTATTTCGTCGAATACTTCGCATGAGAATATTCCGGATTCCAGCCGGTCGCATCCATGAAATCCAGTTTCCCGGAAGGATTTCTCACCCTCCCAAGTTTGATGGTCCGGTGGATCGGATCGTTCCAGAGCTGCCCGAACTCATTATTGCGGCCGTAAGAGCGTGCAATATTGGCTCTTCCATCCTTACGATCCGCACTGGTGTCGGCCTGCAGCGCGTATGTGGCTCCCGGACAAAGCAGTTTCTCCGGCCAGTATTCATAGGTCGAAAACGAATCTCCGGTCACCATCTTCTGAAACGCTTCAACCTGTATCCACCGCATCGCTGTGCCGCCTGTATCCGTAAGAATCGCCACCGGGACAGGATAGTCGTCATTATCCTGGGAATAGAGAAATACAAACTGACTGAAAGTTTTAAGATTGCTGACACAGCTGGTCGACCGCGCCCGTTCCCGCGCCTGATTGAGAGCGGGCAGCAGCATCGCGGCAATAATCGCGATGATCGCAATAACGATCAGGAGTTCCACTAAGGTAAACCTTTTCATAATTTCTCCCTCCCTGGTTATTTCAATGGGACCTTCTGAATGCGGCGATTGTTGACTTCTCCGACAAATAAGGCATCGTCCACCGGATCATAAACCAGCGAATGCGGCACATCAAATTCACCCGGAGCCTTCCCTTTGCCGCCGATTTCGCCCAGTTTTTTTCCGTCCAGCGCAGTCATCACCACGCCGTGCCAGTCCGGCCGGCATACGGTGTAGAAAAGCCGCTTTCCTTCCGGGTCGAGATCAAGTCCAAAGACGCCTCCCGTCTCCTGCCGGGTTTCCAGATGTTTCCCAGTCATCGTAAACAGCTGAAGCCGGCGATTATCCCGGTCCGCCACATAGATTCTTTGCTCCGGCCCGATCACGATGTTGTGCGGATGAAAAAATTCCCCGGGCCCATCTCCTCGCGTTCCCCAGGCGAACTTGAATCTGCCTGTGGCGTCAAAACAGACAATCCGGCTGTTTCCGTATCCATCCGTGACATAAATGTCGCCGTTCGGCGCAACCGCCACGTCGGTCGGCTGGTTGAAATGTGTTTCGTCACATCCCGACACCCCACGCTCTCCCAGAGAAAGAAGCACCCTGCCTGTCAGATCCATCTTATGCACCTGATGATTTCCGATGTCGGTCACATAGAGATACCGCCCGTATCGACGAATTCCATGTTTTGATTGAATCAGCGCCCCTCCCCAGGCTGTTTCAATTCTTCCTGTCCGGGAAAGCCGTTGGAGCGGCTGTTTCAGGCCCCCCGCCACGTACAGTCCTCCGTCCGGAGCAAGAGCAATGCCGGTAATCGGGCCGGGATCGCTCCGCTCAGCAAGAGGAACCGGCAGTGCCTCTGTCGCGACAGCCCATCCGGATACCACAGAAGAAACGACGGCGACAACGGGAAATACGGCTTTTCTCATAATTCCTTTTTCTCCTTTTCCTCCATATACCATATGTTCAGTCCCCGCAACTGTTCCTGTCGCGGTTTGGGGAAGAAGCAGCTGACCAGCAGACCAACTACCAGAGTCGTCAACACCCCGAGGATAATGGGAACCACATAGGAGACATGCACCACGCTCCCGTCAGGAAGGAGTTTTATCCAGAAGTAATTCGCCCAGACAGCCACCACGCCTCCCGCCAGCGCTCCAGCCCCGGCACCGATGCTGTTCGTGCGCGGCACCAGCATCCCCAGAAGAAAGATACCAAGTATGGAACCGGAGAAAAGCCCGATCACCTGCCCCGATACCCGGGCAATATTATCATAAGCGGTGACATAGATGAAAAATGCAAGAGCTATACAGACCAGTGCCCAGACAAACGTCCAGAATCTCGCCCAGAAAATCGATTCGGCGTCTGAAAAAGTCCGTTGCGCAAAACGCTGATGAAAATCGGTCATGGTAACTGTCGCCAGACAGTTCATTCCAGAATCCACCGTGGAAATGACGGCCGCCATCAATGCGGCGGCAAACAGCCCGATCATGCCATGGGGAAATTCAGTGACGACAAAATGAGGTAGAACACCGTTGTAGTTTCCGGCCTTCAGTTGTTCCAGCACCGGGGAATTGTGATACCAGGCAAAAAGCCCCATCCCGACCAGAAAGACGACAAGTCCGATTGGAATTGCACCGAATACATCCACCAGCAACGCTTTGGCCGATGCTCTTGCATTGCTGGTGGCAAGATAACGCTGAACCGTGAGCTGATCGGTGCCCTTCTGCGCCAGCGCATTGAAAAACATGCCGACGAGCAGCAGAAAAAATGCATTCTGATGAAAGGGGGAGAATCCCCAATGCTCTTCGCTTTTCAGGTAAGAAAAATCTTTGCCATGCTCCGAAACGGTCCGCCAGATGGCCGGCAATCCCCCTTCCGTTTGATGGAGAATGACACCGAGAAGATAAAAAATCCCCAGATAGATTACCACCAGTTGTATCACATCGGTCCAGATCACCGCTTTGATACCGCCGGAAATGGCATAGATCAGGGAACAGCCTCCCACGATCAGCATCAGCCAGACCACCGGAATGCCGGTAAACGGCTCCATGGCAATCGCGGAAGCGTAAATCACCACACCGATATAGAGTCCCCGCATGAGCAGAAAGAAGACTCCACCCAACAGCCGGATCGGCAGGGAAAAACGCAATTCCAAATACTCATAGGCGGAAACGATCCCGAGACTGAGGAAGAATCGGATAAACACAAAGATGATCACCGGAGCCGCCAGAAAGGTCGCCAGCCACCAGATGCCGAATCCTTCAAATCCATACCGGAAGAAATCCGCCGGACCGCCGAGAATGCTGACCGTACTGACCAGCGTGGCAAGAATCGACATCCCCGCTCCCCACCAGGGGATGGAATTGCCGGCCACAAAAAATTCCCGGGAGTTGTGCTGTTCACGAATGAACTTGGTTGCAATCAGCATCAATCCGGCAAGATAGCAGAACAATACCAGGTAATCCCATGCATTAAAACCCATCGCAGCCGGCCTCCTGCTGTTTCACGGCGGCAAACCAGATACCATCCTTGTAGCTGCTGCGCCGTCCGCCTTCGAAGAGAATCCCGATCCGGTTCTCATCGAGCAGTACGAGATCAGAATACCCGCTTCTGCCGGCATAGATCAACAGCGGTTCCGACCATGCGGAATCAGCTGTTCTGCTGCGGAGCGTCAGTGCAGCCCGGCGAGTGCTAGCATCCGGTTCGTAACTCCCCCCGGCGGGGTAACAGAAATAGACCCTGTTTCCGTCATCGGAACTCAGGAGAGACGCCTGGCAGATCGGCGCCCGGAGCTCACGATCCACCATGAACGGAGCAAAACTCGCCCCTCCGTCACGGCTCACGGCAAAATGACGGAACTCGGAATCCTTCTCTCCCTGTGGCGGCCGGATTCCCATCAGAATCGCACCATCCGCCAGCTCCGCGACCATACACTCGTCGGAGCCATCCATTCCCGTCCCGCCGGAATGGAAACTTCTGCCGTTGTCATCGCTGTAGATCACTGCGGAGGCGAACACCCTCCGTTGATTCCTGGTATGGACATACCAGCCCGGAACGACAATCCGACCCTTGAACTTTCCCCGGCGCAGAATGATTGCATGGCCGGGCCCCGGTTGAAAACTGAGCCAGCGGTTCGACAACTCCGGTTTGTGATCCTTCGGCTCAGACCAGGTCACTCCGTTGTCGTCGGAAAAACTGTGGAGCAGTTTATATTCCCCGCTCGCCCATTTGTTTTGAAAGCTCTGATAACAGAAGAGGTGAATCCTGCCGCTTTCAGGGTCGACAACCACCGAAGGATTCACGCTGGAGAGCTTTGTTCCACGCCGTCCCCGGATCACCGATTGAATCGGCAGCCAGCTTCCCCCTCCGTCCACGGAACGTCGCAGAACAATGTCGATATCTCCGAGGTCATGCACGCTGTCATGCCGCGCTTCCGCAAAAGCAAGCAACGTGCCGTCTTTCGCCCGGGCCAAAGCGGGAATACGGTACACCGCCGTACCTTCTTGCCCCGGAGAAAATACCGGAATGAAATTTCCCCGCATCAACCTGCCATTCAGAGAAAAACTGCGCAGATCAAGCAGGCCTTTTTCCACACAAACGGCCACCTCGCCGACCGTATCGCGCGGAAACGCCGTCCGATACACCTCCCGCCCGTTCAGCCGAAGCGTCAGCAGTCCCCCCTTTTTTTTCACAGAAAACCGGCAGGGAGTGCCGTCGGAAAACAGATCTTTGAAATTGACATTGACCGGTTGCGCCCGAAAGGTATCAATCCCTTCATGTCCTCTTCCGCGCAGCACCATATCGGCTCCATCAAAGAGAAATCCATCGGCTCCGAGGTCCAGCTGAAAACGGCACGGATTCCATTTCGGCACGACGAACTCAATTTCAGCCAGGAAATCTCCACTGACGATCTGATCGGGGAGCACATATTCCTCTCCGGCATTCAAGACCATCGGTTTGCTCTGAAACGTCTCCAGTTTCCCGGCGGGGGAAAAAGAACTGGGGGGAGCGGATATGCGGGAAGAATATTGCTTTACAGTTCCGGCAAGAGAAAAATTCCGGTCGATCCGTTTCCCGCTCCTCAGATACATGAAAATCGCCCCCAGCTCTTTCCTGTTCAGCGCAGTACTCCAGAAAACAATATTTTCAATCCTCCCCTTGAAGCGGCTGATCGCAGGTTCTCCCGTACGTCCTCCCAGCGTCAATCCGACCGTAGCCAGACCGACCGGCTTGCCCAGAGCCCGTTTGGAAATCTGCTCCGGGAACATATCCGCAGAGAGCGGCACCGTCACAAGTCGCAACTCGCCGTCTCCGGCGGAAGCGGCTACCAAATTCCAGCCGTCAGGATCGACGTTGGGGTTGCCGAACACCTGTGTCTGCGTCTTCCCGTCCGCAGCCCGGACCAGAAAATCGAAGCGGTTCGAAGAGGGCTGATAACCGATCCAGAAAGAACGGTCGGCCGGACCTGCAGTCGCCTGCGCAAGAACGACTTGATATTTTCCTCCTCTTTCCGGACGGCAGAGAAAGGTGATGGAAAACTCTCCAGGCCCAACAAGCTCTGCCGCTTTTTCAGGCGAAGCAAGTTCACAAATGGAAGAACCGTTCAGCTGAATCTGCTCCGTTGCATAAAGCGCATTGATTTCCGCAGCGCCGATCCCCTCAGTTGTTTTTTCGGCGGGAAAAGAACTGGTGGGAGCGGATATGCGGGAAGAATATTGCTTTACAGTTCCGGCAAGAGAAAAATTCCGGTCGATCCGTTTCCCGCTCCTCAGATACATGAAAATCGCCCCCAGCTCTTTCCTGTTCAGCGCAGTACTCCAGAAAACAATATTTTCAATCCTCCCCTTGAAGCGGCTGATCGCAGGTTCTCCCGTACGTCCTCCCAGCGTCAATCCGACCGTAGCCAGACCGACCGGCTTGCCCAGAGCCCGTTTGGAAATCTGCTCCGGGAACATATCCGCAGAGAGCGGCACCGTCACAAGTCGCAACTCGCCGTCTCCGGCGGAAGCGGCTACCAAATTCCAGCCGTCAGGATCGACGTTGGGGTTGCCGAACACCTGTGTCTGCGTCTTCCCGTCCGCAGCCCGGACCAGAAAATCGAAGCGGTTCGAAGAGGGCTGATAACCGATCCAGAAAGAACGGTCGGCCGGACCTGCAGTCGCCTGCGCAAGAACGACTTGATATTTTCCTCCTCTTTCCGGACGGCAGAGAAAGGTGATGGAAAACTCTCCAGGCCCAACAAGCTCTGCCGCTTTTTCAGGCGAAGCAAGTTCACAAATGGAAGAACCGTTCAGCTGAATCTGCTCCGCTGCATAAAGCGCATTGACTTCCGCGGCGCCGACCCGCAGTCCGCTCCCCGCCAGCAGAAGAGCCAGAGATAATTTGCACCAGTGTAGTAAACGCATTGAATTAGACCTCCCGTTTGTTGGATGTTCCGTCTTTCTCCGTTTTCACCGCGCAGCACTGCACGGCAGTAATATGGCGGGCCAGATGTTTCTGCATCAACCCCTGCGCCAATCCCAGATTGTGTTCACGGATCGCTTCGACGATCATCACGTGAATTTCCGCCGCACTGCGGGTATCCTCAATGGTGCCGTAGTGAGCATACAGCGAAACAAAAAAACAATCGATCACCTTGCCAAACGCTTGAAGCATTCCATTGCGTGTCACTTCAAGCAACTTCCGATGAAACATCATGTCGCCGTCAATGGAGTTCCGAATCGCGTCCGAAGTGTCATTTTCCCGCCGGCAGGCGACTGCAAGACGCATCAGCTCATGAAAATCCTCGTCCGTCATCCGTTCAATCAGCAACCCCATGATTCCCGTTTCTATCGACATTCGGGCATCGAACAGCTCCTTCTCCGACAGCGGAGAGAACGCCTGCTGAAAACTGATGTATTTAAGCAGCCGGCCATAATCCAGGGCGGCAATCGTGGTTCCCCGTCGCGGCGCGGCGTCGAGGAGGCCGAGAAACTTGAGCCCATTAATCGCCTCCCGGAGGGAAACACGGCTGACGTTGAGACTCTCCGCCAGTTTGTTTTCGTTCGGGAATTTGTCTCCCACTTTCATTTTCTTTTCCATCGCCATCTGCAGCAGGCGATCGGCAAGTTGTGTGTTAAATGATTCTGTCATACGGCCTCCAAATCATCTTACAATATAATATACCGAAAAAATCTTTTTTGTCAAGAGGGAAAATCAAATTTTATTATCAAATTTTGTGAAGGTGAAGATTGTTTCAAGCGGTGAACTTTCCATGCATTAAAATGAACCGCTGGATTTCCGTAAGCAGCAAACAGAGAACTTCCAAGGATTCTTTTAAGGAGAAATCAGGGAAAATCCTCACGGACTTGAAAACAGAATTCCATATGCTATTATAAATCAGAGCAAATCAATGCTCATTGACAAGACAGCCATTCTTTCACAAAATTTGGGACAATCACCAAAAATAAGCTTAATTGTCTTACTTAATACACCATGCTTTTCTCTTTTCTAAAAGAAACGAATGACGGTACCAATGCCGTAAAAAGTACCGTCAGAAAAAACGCCGCAGATATTTGACTTGATGCTTTTGTATGCTATTGTATGAACCGCCGGAGCTGTGATGAAACGAAAATCTTTCCACCGTTCCGGCCTGAATTCTCCACAGGAGAAAAACATCGGGAGGTTCCACGCGACAGCGCTCCGTTCCTCCATTTGTCCAATTTTTGACCGGAAGGAGTCTGTCTCATGCTGAAAACCGTCAATACCCCCGTCGGCCCCGTCTCTCTTCACATTCAGTCCGACGACTGGAACTGCGAACTGCGCAACAGCAATCCGCTGTCCGGCCTCACCCTCGTCACCATCGAACTTCAGCGCGATACCCCGGCCGCTCTGCCCCCGGCAACGTTGAGCTGGGTGGTGCCCGCAATCGATATCCAGTACCGCTGGCACCCATTCGCCGGAACCAGCGGCTGCTGGCTGCCGCCCGACTGGAGCCAGTCGCAGCTCCACAGCGAACTCGCCATCGGCGCTCCCGTCGTCAGCCTCTGCAGCCATCGCGGTGCCAACCGGATGACTTTCGCCTTCTCCGACGCACTCAATCCGGTTGACATCCGCTGCGGCATCCGCGAAACCGACGCATGGATCGTGAATGAGATCCGCTGTTTCACCACCCCTTCCGCTCCGGCGGACAGTTACTGCGCCACATTGCGGATCGACACCCGCAATTCCGTTTCCGGCGAAACCGCCCTGGCCGACGTCGCCGCCTGGTGGGCCGCCATGCCGGAGTATCGCCCCTGCCCGGTTCCGGACGCAGCCCGGCATCCCTTCTATTCGACCTGGTACAGCTTCCATCAGGATCTTTTCGACCATGAACTCGAGGAAGAGTGCAAACTCGCCCGCGAATACGGCATGGAGGGAATCATCGTCGACGACGGCTGGCAGACCGAGGACAACAGCCGCGGTTA
Organism: uncultured Victivallis sp.; assembly: GCA_964590295.1. Taxonomy (GTDB): domain Bacteria; phylum Verrucomicrobiota; class Lentisphaeria; order Victivallales; family Victivallaceae; genus Victivallis. The sequence goes on along the minus strand of CAZPWP010000024.1, from coordinate 1,558 downwards.
CGCCTACTGCGGCGACTGGGAGATCTGTCGTAAACGCTTCCCCCGGATGCGCGAACACGTCGACCGCGTTCACGCCCTCGGCATGAAGTATCTGCTCTGGTATTCGCTGGTCTGGGCGGGCTGCGAAAGCGAAGCGTACCGCCGCTTCTCCGGCAAGTTTCTGTATCACAACGACCGGCTCCGCGCCGCCGCGCTCGACCCCCGCTTCCCGGAAGTGCGCGAATATCTGCTCAGCATCTACGAACGCGCCCTGATAGAATGGAACCTTGACGGCTTCAAATTCGACTTCCTCGACTCCTTCCGCTTCGACGGGGAGGATCCCGCCGTCGCCGAAGAGTATGCCGGGCGGGACTACAAGCTGCTCTCGCGTGCGGTGGACCGGCTGCTCACCGACGCCATGACCCGGCTCCGCGCCATCCGCCCGGACATTCTGATCGAATTCCGTCAGGGGTATATCGGTCCCGCAATGCGCAAGTACGGCAACATCTTCCGGGTCAGCGACAGCCCCGGCGACGTCATCGCCAACCGGACCGGCATCGTCAACATCCGCCGCCTCGCCGGCAGCACCGCGGTCCACTCCGACATGTTGATGTGGAACTACAAGGAGCCGGTGGAATCTGCCGCGCTCCAGCTTCTGAACGTGCTCTTCGCCGTTCCGCAGATCTCGGTGCGGCTCCGGGAGATTCCGCAGTCCCACCGCCGGATGCTGAAGTTCTACCTCGACTTCTGGCGGGAGTTCCGCGACGTGCTGCTTGATGGAGAACTCCACGCCCGGCAGCCGGAATTCAACGATCCGGTCGTCACCGCCGGGAAGGAGAACCGCCGGGTCAGCGTCATCTATGCCGCGGGCTGCGCGCTGCATCTCACGCCGCAGGACGGCGGAACCGAGTGCATCGTCAACGCCTCCGGCTGTGTCGGCTTCGTGCTTGAACTTGATCGCGAACCGGTCGAAACCGCCTGTTTCGACGCGCAGGGCAACTCCATCGCGCTCGACACGATCCACGCCGGGCTCAACCGGGTCAGCCTGCCGCCCGCCGGCATGATCCGGCTGCGCTTCTGAGCGGAAATTCAGAACAGTTCCCGGGCGGAGAACAGCGCCCGGGAATTCATTCGATACGGGTAAATTCTTTCCGAGAAAGCGCGGTTCGCCTCGATAACCTCCCGGTAGGGGGTGTCGGTGATGTCGACCACGCCGAAGTTGTAGTTTTCCCCGTCCCACCGTCCCAGCAGAGGCTGATCGAACAGGGTGAAGAAATGGATTCCCACCAGATTCGGATGACGTGCCGCCGATTCATACTGACAGAGGACGACCTCCCGCCGCGCACCGGAGCGATCCGGTCGAGCTTCTCGATGAATTCGCGGTAGAAGTCGTCGGTCAGGCAGGGGACCATCACGCCGATGAGGTTGGTATGCCCCTTCACCAGTCCGACGGCGGCGGAGCCGGGAATGCAACCGTATTTCCGGCACGCTTCGAGCACCTTCTCTCGGGTGGCGGGTGTGACGGTGGATTGCCGTTCAGCACCTTGAAAATGGTGTAGCGGGAGATCCCGGATCGTTC
>CAZPWP010000023.1:0-13773 GCA_964590295.1 uncultured Victivallis sp. | reverse complement strand
TTATTTCATGCAGAAAGCGTCTTATATGCAAGCTAAGTTAATTGCCGATACAATACTCATTACGATGCAGCATAAGTTCTGCGATCCCGCGTTTCCGTTCTACATCGGGATTCACAATCATCTGCAGTCAAAATACAATCATGATCCGCAGATGCATGTGCGTTCCTTCTGGAAGATCTTCTATGTCATGGACGGCAAGGGAAAGCATCGGATCAACGGCCGGATGCAGCCGCTCCGGCCCGGGACCATCGCCGTCGTCCTTCCCGAAGACCGGACTTCCTTTTTTGTGGAAACCGACAATCTTGTTCTCTGTAACCTCTGCTTCAAGCTGGAGCTGATCGGCGACGCTCTGCTCCGTCTGAAGAATGATTACGGCTTTTTCTCGATCTTTTCGCGTTCCGGCCCCCCGGATCCCTCCCTTTTCGACACGCTCTATCTTCTGGATGCCGACCGGACCGCGGGTTCGCTGCTGAAGCGGATTCTGCACGAGTATGACGCGGAGCCGCCGAACTACCGGGAGATGATCCGGGCGCAGGTGGTGGAATTTCTAATTTACATCGCCCGGCTGGGTGAGAAAGGCGTTCGGAAGGAGAACCGGATTCACGCCGTCCGCTATATCAACGCCTGGATCAGAGAACACTATGCGGAAGAGCTGGATTACAAAACCCTGGCCGCTCGCATCGGCCTCTCGCAGGGGTATATGTGCACGATCTACAAGGAGCTTACCGGCTCTACGATCTCCGGCGCACTGCTCCGGCGCCGACTTGATGCCGTGTGTGAAAGGCTGACGGACAGCCGCTTCTCCATTGCAGAGCTCTGTTATCGCTGTGGATTCAACGACATCAGTTACTTCTACAAAGTGTTCCGGAGCAGGACTGGTATGACGCCGCGCGCCTGGCGGCTCAAGGCGCAAAAAAAAATTGGAGTGGATTCCGATTTTCCCGAAGAATGACATCGCGTTGAACGGAGTCCTGATTTTTCAGTCACCTTCATGCTATAATAAAAGCAAATCGGAAAGAAAGGTTTGTCTTATGGCATTGAAAGAGCTGACTCTCGAACTCTCGCTGAAACCGTTTTTGCGCCGGAATGCGCCGCCGCTCCGGGAGGTCTGCCGCGGATTGTTCTCTTCCTGGCTTGTTGCCGCGCGGGATGCGGAACTTGTTTCCATTCTGCTCTGGAGTGGAGACGGCTCCGAAATCCTGGAATATTCCGGGGATTTGTCGCAACGGTTCGACTGGGCGCGGTACGTCGGGATCATGAACCGGCCGCTGCCTGTCGACACGGAACAGACCGATCCGCACCACCGTAATGCGATGATCGGCCATCCCTTCGAACCGGAGACGGAGAAGACCGACTACCGGTTTCTCGTCGAACTGGTGCAGGAACTGAAAGCAGTCGGCAGGGAGCTGACCGGCAAACCGGTGCGGGTCGGTACCGCGTTCGATCCGGGACCGGAATTCACCGTTTCGGCTTTCAAATATCGGAAACACCCCGAAATCTGCCGGGGCTCCTACGGCAGCCACCGTCGGGAACTGGTCTCCTGCTACTCCACGCTCCTCCCGGACACCGCGCCATATGCGGGATTTTCGAAGGGGATTCCGGAGGGGACGCCGTTCGGCGCCTTCCTCGGCCGGCAGGCCGCCTGTTTCCTGCGGGACATGGGGATGGAGTTTCTCTGGCTCTCCAACGGGTTCGGATTCGGAAACTTCCCGTGGTCCTACACCGGCGTCGTGTTCGACGGAGAGCAATTTCACCCGGAAGAGCTGGAAACGGCGCGGAAACAGATGCTGGAACTCTTCTGGCGGAAGTTCCGGAAGGAGTGCTCCGTGCCGGTGTTCGTGCGGGGAACGAATCTCACTACCGGACGGGATCTCTCCTGCGACGGCGTTCCGTTGAAGGAGATCTATGAGTCCGGCGCGATTCAGGCGCCGCCGGTCAATTCGCCGTGGACTCCGCTGAACTACGATTTCGGTTCGGAATTGATCGGCTGGATGTCCCATATCGCGGGATTTCCGGCAGACGATTTCACCTTTCGCTTCTACGTCTGCGACCCGTGGTTCCAGACGAAACCGTGGCTCGCCAATTATGAGCGGGAACCATACGACATCTACATGCCCTGGGCGGTCTCGCGTCTGCGGCGGAACGGCCGGGTCGTCACGCCGAATCGGATCAACCTCGTCACCGTGGACGACTGCCACGGCAACATTCCGGAAGAGACGGCGGAACAGATTTCGCCGCATCTGCGTCAGGCGCGGCGTGACGCACCCGACGCACCGGGCCCCTTCCTCTGGCTTTATCCGTTTGCGGAGTACCACCGCTGGATCACGAAAGAAAGCGGACGCGTCGGCGAAGTGTTCGCCGGGGACCACTTCCTGCGCGACGCGGTCAACAACGGGCTTCCCCTCAACACGGTCATGGACACGGCGGAGTGCGATACGCTTCCTCCCGGGCGGGTCGTGTTCTCCCCGGTGCCGGAGGAGAACTCGCCGTGGGAGGCACGGCTGCTGGAATACGCCCGCTCCGGCGGCAAACTCCTGCTGTACGGCCCGCTGGAACACTCGGACCGGCTGCGGGAGCTGCTGCAAATTCGTCTGACCGATCCTCTGGAAGGGGAACTGGTGCTGGAAGGGACGGATCTGCCGGAGACATTCGCCCCGGACCGGACGATCTTCCATGCCCCGCTCTATTCCGCCGGAGGAATTCGGGAAACCGGCGGCAAAACCGTCCTTGCCGGTTGTTTCCGGGCGGGGGAACATCGGACGCTTGCGGCAGAGCATCGTTTGGAAGGCGGCGGCCATCTGATCTGGGTCCGCACCTCCACGCCGCGCTGTCACGCTTTCTCGTTTCAGGACGAATACATCGGCAAACTCCCGCGCGAACCCTACTTCGAACCGGCGATTCTGATCCGTTCGCTGCTGACGCGCTTCGGCTGGCGCTTCGAATATCCGCGCCGCAGTGCCGACGAATGGTATCCGCATCAGACCATTTCGGTGCACGACGGCGGATTCCGGTTTGCCGGACGCAACCTGTCCCAGACGGTGGAACACCGGCTCGGCACGCCGTTCGGCGCACCGGCGATGTGCGGCGCCGATTTTGAATTGAAGGGGAATCTGGCCTGCGGCCACTTCCCACTGTCGTGGAACCGGGAGTGTCGCGTCTTCCTCACCGGTGAAGATTCGCTGATCCGGATCCACCCGCGCAGCTCCAGATTGATTGACCGCGTGCACTGTCTGGAGGTGAACGGCCTGAGGAGCGCGGTTCTGCGCATCTTCCCGCCGGCGGGTCGCCGGGATACGGTGGAGATCATCGCTGTGCCCGGGGAAGATCTGATGTCTCTACCCCGCGTTCCGTGGAAACGTCGAACCATCGAGGGCTGGAACTGTCTCGAAACCGAACCTGTGACCGGAAGTGTCGCAGTCTACTGGTGAGGTATATCCAGGAAAGGTATGTTGGTTCTGCTGCGCCCGGCGCCCCCCGGGATCCGGCGTGTCGGCAAAGGCACAATCCGGGACCGGATGGCGCGGAGCTGCCGATAATCATTCATTTCGAGATCGACGATTCAACTCAAACCTGACAGGAGGAGGCGGCATGACAAACTGGAACCCGGAAAACTGCATTGGAAAAAAACACGGCGCCGGAAAGTTGCGATTCACCCTTACAGAACTGCTGATCGTTATTGCGATCATCGCGATTCTCGCCGGTCTTCTGCTGCCGGCACTGGACCGGGCGAGGAGAACGGCGCGGGCGACCGTATGCGTCAACAATTTGAAGCAGATTTACCTGGGATTTCAGAATTACAACAGCGATTACGACGGCTATTACCCCCGCTACGGGTTCGATTCCGAGCCGTTCTGTTACTGGTTCTGGGAGAACAAGAATTACAATTACGTAAATTCGATCTACCGCTACTGCGGCCCGCAGGTGCTGATGTGTCCGACCAAGCAGACCGCGCCGAATCAGTCCTACATGATGACCTGGTATCTCGGCAGCGCCTATCGGAAGGCTGTCACGGTCAAACGTCCCTCGAAAACCTTGCTGGCGGCCGACGGCGACGACAATCCGTACTTCACACCGGGAAGTACGCGCAAGGACAACTGGTTCCGCCATCGGGGAATCAACGACATCAATGCGTTGTGGTGCGCCGGGAACGTTTCGGTGTACCTCGTGAAGGATTATCTCAACCGGCAAATTCCCTACTGGGAACAGCCGAATGACTGTTCATTCTGGAAATCGTGGTGAGGAGGATTTCATGAAATTTCAGACCGTTCTGTTGCTGCCGCTTCTGTGCGGGACATGCTTCGCCGGGGAGACCGTGCTCTGGCAACTCGGGGAGAAAGATGGAAAATCACAGGAGTTTCAACTCCGCTATTTTCCGTGGGAATACGGCCGTGCGCCGTATCTGCGGACCAATCCCCACAAGAAGGGGTTCTGTTTTGAATACCGGGTCCGGGGATCGGAGCCGCGTCCGAAGATGATCGACACGATCACTCACCGGGACAATGCCGCATTCATGCCGGAAGAGGAGATCGTTACCACGCTGCGCCTGATCTGGAAGGAGCGCGAGTCGGGGAACCGCCGGTTTCTGCTGAGCCTTGCCGGAGAGCGGAACATCGGAGAGCGCCGGAACGGCATCCGGATCGTGCTGCCGGATCAGCGAATTCAGTATGCCGACTTCCCGGCGTCGAAGCAACAGTACGAGAACTTCTTAAATCTCGTTTTTCCGGTTGAGAAAGGGACGAATCAACTGGAGATGGAGGTGATTTCTCACGGGAAATACGCCAAAATCTCGTTCGACAGCATGGAGCTGCGTCAGACCGACGCCGCCGTCGATCTGAAGCCCTGGCTGCGGGCGGATTTCCGCGACCCCGACCACGTGTTCGCGCCGGGCGAGGCGGCGGAGCTGGAGCTGCACCGCTTTCTCCCTTCCGGCAAGGCGGAGCTGTGTTCCTGGAAGGTAACCGACTTCTTCGGCAATACCGTCGCGAAAGGTGAGGAGGAGTTCCGGAGCGATCAGCTCCGGCTGCGTCTGCCGTCGATGCGGCGCGGCTGGTTCCGGGTGGAGTGCTCCACCCCTTCCGCGCGAGTTCGGACCGCCTACGCCGTGCTGGAACCGGTCCGACTGGAATACGATGAATCGTCGCGGTTCGGACTCCACCATCTCGGCGACTCCTATATCGACAACTTCGATGCTCCCGCGGCGGAAAAGATCGTCCGGCGGGCGTGGAAAGCGGGAGCGAAACATCTGCGCTACCATTATTTGAAGTGGAATCTGCGCCGCCCGGACCGGGATCAGCCCTACCGCTGGAAGAACGCCGACCGCCGTCTGGAGCTGATGGAACGCTACCGGCTGGTTCCCCTGATCAACATCGTCGGGACCCCGAAATGGGCTTCTCCGGATTCGTCGGAGGCGCTGACGCCGCCGATCGGGGTGCGTCGCTATTCGATGTTTGCTCCGGAAGAGCAGGCGTGGCGGCAGTTCGTCACCGACCTTGTCTCGCGCTGGAAGGGGCGCGTCAAGTACTGGGAGATCTGGAACGAACCCTCCTACGTCTCCTGCTTCTGGCTGGATGGATCGCCCGCCACCTACGGGCGCACGCTGAAGAGCGCGTATGAGGCGGCAAAAGCCGTTGATCCGGAGTGCGTCGTACTCTCCGGCGGCCTTTTTCCGGCCGCTCTCGGATTCATGGAGGAGGCGATCCGGAGTTCCGGCGGATGTTATTTCGACGTGATGGGCATCCATTATCCGCGGGAATCCTCGTACGAACAGTGGCGGCGGATGCTTTCGCGTTATCGGGCGGAAATTCCGCTTTTCAACACCGAGGAATCCCGCTGGTTCGGCGGCGATCCCGTGAAAAACGCGACTTCCTTGGTCAAACAGCATGTGCAGGAGGCGGTGAACGGCGTGGTGCGCACCTATTCGTTCCTGTTCGCCCGGCCGCGCCATACGACGAGGGCCGGGGTGTTCTACGATGCGTCCGACGCGCCGGAACCGATCTTCGCCGCCTACCGGACCATGACGCACCGGATGGATCACATCACCTTTCTGGCGGATCTCTCCGAAGGGTCCAGCGAAATCTACCTCTTCGAGCGGAAAGGGGTTCCCATGATCGTCGCGTGGAATGACAAGGGCTCGGAATTGCCCGCCGCACTCGCCGGCGGAGCGGCGATCTACGACCTGATGGACAACCCGCTTTCCCCGGAGTTCGGACCGGTCAGGCTGACGGAAAACCCGCTGTTTCTGGTGGGCGGTGATCTCGCCCGGTTGAAACAGTATGCGGCGCTGCGTGCGAAACTGCCGTCGATGTTGCGGGTACGCCCCGGAGAATCGGTGGAACGTCTTCTGCCGTCCGCGCCGGAATGCGCGGCGCTGCCGGAAGGCTGGAAGGTGCAATTCCGGAACGGTCACTGGCGGCTCGACATTCCGGAAGGAACGTTCGAAGGGGTGTACACACTGCCGCTGCGATTTGACGGAGGAAGAATTTCACTGAATCTGCGTGTCGAAGTCACGACTCGGGAACCGGGGGAGAATCTGATCCGCAACGGAAATTTTGCAAACGGCTTTGCCTACTGGTTCCGTGCGAAGAACGCCGATCTGGAACTGGTGAAACAGGAGAGCGGCGGAGCGCTGCTCTGCCGGGGGGATGGCCGGCTTCACTTCGGGCCGACGGGGAAGATCAAGGTTCAGCCGGGGGAAAACTACCTTGTCGCAGTCGGTTTGAAAGGCGGAACCGGATTTGGAATCATGTATTCGCTGTTCGATGAGAACAACCGCCGGATTTTCCCGGCAAAGCCGGGGATCAATCTGCTGTCGGTCAAACCCGGCGTGAATCGCGAGCTCTATTCCGAAGAGATCGTGATCCGGCATCCGGAGGCGGCGTACCTCAAGTTTTCGCTGCTGCCGGAGGTCAGGCAGGATCTGTCGATGACCGTCGATCAGGTTGCGCTTTACCGCCTGGACACGGTCTACACGGCGGACCGCGTGCTCTGGCAGGGGAAATGCCGCCGGACGGCTTCGGGGAAGATCGTGATCGACGGCCGGGCGGAGGAGTGGAGCTCCGTGCCCGCAATGACGCTCGATTCCGGGCGCCGGGTTGACCGTCCGGCGGAATGGAAGGGGCCGCGGGATCTCTCCGGTTCGGCGCGGATGATGATCGATGAAAAGAACCTGTATCTCTTTTTCTCCGTCCGGGACGATCGGTTTCATCAGGGCGCGCCGAAGCGGGCGTGGGAAGGCGATTCGATTCAATTTGCCGTCGATCCACGGCTGACGGCGGAGGACTACCACGAGTTCCTGCTGGTGCGGGAGGGCGACGGGAAGACGGTGCTGCGGAAGCTCCACAACTACTGGACTCCGGAGGTGCTGGCCGGCCAGATCCGGCAGGGAGTCGTTTCCGATGCGGAGGTACTCTCCCGTCGGACGGGAAACGGGATGGATTACGAGCTGCGTATTCCTCTCATTCACCTGTTTCCGCTGAGCGGAAAGGAGCGTGTGTTCGGCTTCTCGTTTCTGTTCAACGACAACGACGGCTCCGGGCGCAAGTACATGGAGTGGGCCTCCGGAATCGGCGGAAAGAAGGATCCGGCGAAATACGGCATCGTGCGAACGGCGCAGTAGGCACGGGACCGTGCGGAGAACGGTATTCCGCCGTTCTCCGCTGTTCTGCTGCGTCGGAACTACTCTTCCTGTCTCTTCTCCTGTGCTGCGGGCGGTCCGGTCGGCGAAGGAGACGTACCCCTCCACCCGGCCGTCGTCGAGCGGATTGTCCACCCAGGTCTTCCGGTCGCGGAACATCCGGATCATATCCCGGATCCCGCACGGCAGAAAGCGGAAGGTGGAAACGAGCGACGGGAATATCGCCGAATCGTCCATCGTCGCCATGAAGAGGGAAAACCGAAGAAATTGTGCGTCACGAAGATCGGAGGCGCCGTCCGCCGCTCGAGATATCGCTTCGGCAGGAGCGGCATCTTCCGCCGCGACAGGAAAAAAGCGTGAATGACCGTCGCTGCGGCGTTGAACACCTGCGAATCATCCGGCGAACCATCAGCTTCCCAACACTCTTTTTTCCTCCTGCGCCAACACCAGAAACCCTGCCGGCGGAACGGAAAATACAACGGTCCCCGGTTCCAGACGACAGCGTCGCCGCCGTTTCCCGAACATGTCGAAAACCGTGGCCGCAGTCGAAGTATCGAGTTTCAGCAACAGCTCATCGGTGTGTGTGGCGTTGACCACGATCTGTTCCCGGCGCGGAATCTGCCGGACCAGGCAGCCGGAGAGATAGACGGCGGTGATCGCCTCCTCCTCCCCGATCGCCGAAATGAGCGGGTAACTCAGTTCCGGATGTTCCGGGTGGAAGGTCCCCAGCTGCAGCGTCTCCCGGTGCCGGGTGCAGAACGACATCCAGAAGGAAAGCATCCGTTTGTGGGAATCCGGCAGATTGCTGAGACGGCAGGAGATCTGCGGTACACTGAAGAGCACATTCTGAATCTGGAGCGCGGCCGTTTCCGGCGTGTCGTGCGGCGACCAGATCAGCATGTCGGAGTGAACCGCTGTCGCCCCCGCGAGCAATCGCAGATCGACCGTGCGGACCCGGTTTTCCAGCAGGTCCATCGCACAGTCCGCTGCCCGGAAGATCGTGCCGTACCGCCGCATGCCGGGGCCGATGTAACGCTGCCGGAATTCGATCATGATCTCCGGCTTGATCGCGGTCAGCCGTTTCCGGATGTCGGAAAGCAGAAGATCCACCGCTTCCGGCAGGGAATGCAGATCGCGCCCGGCAAAGTTCTCCCGGCGCGCCGGATCGTTCTCTCCCGTGGAAAAACTGTCGATGAAATCGAGTTTCAGGCCATCGAGATTCCACTGCCGGACAAATTTCTCATATACGCCGACAAGGTACTCGCGCACCTCGGGGAAGCGGGGATCAAGCACGCCGCAGACCGCCGGGTCGGGATTCAGGTATTTCCCCTGAAACCGGCGGAAATCCTTCTCCGCCTGCACCCCGACGAAGGGGACGGGAAACCAGAGCATGTACCGGATTCCGCGCTCCTGAAAGCGGCGGATGTGGGCCGCCATGTCGGGAAAACGTTCCGGCGCCGCCACCCAGTCGCCGCAGTGGGCGAAAACGCCGGGGTTCGTCGGACCGGCGCAGTTCCAGCCGTCGTCGAGAATCATGTTGCGCAGATTGCACCGCCCCAACTCCGGGAGCTCCCGCTCCAGCTCTCCCGCGGAGACGTCGCGCTGGAACTGGTACCAGGTCGAGTAGAACGGCAGCCGGGCCGCCTCCGGCACCGGCGCGGGCGGATATGCTTCCTCGTACCAGCGGGCGATGTCGGCGAGCGCTTTGGAGAAGTGGACGGTCCGCCGGTCGATCCGGAGCGAGAAACTCCACTTCCGCTTCGCTTTTTCCGGCGGAGGCAGAGAGAGAACGTTGATCAGTTCCGCCTGTTCGGATGGGCCGGTATGGAGTTTTATCAGCGTCTGCACATCGGAAAAGGCGTAGCTCAGCCGGTTTTCCCCCTCCAGATTGAAATAGGAGATGACCGGGGCGTTCCAGTTCAGCGAGCTCGGAATCCACCCGCCTTTCCACCAGTACGGCAGCAGGTGGTGGCAGGCGGGATAGTCCGGCATCCAGCGGACCTGAACATCCCGCATCGGCACCGGGAATGACAGCGTGACCTCCGGCAGAGAGACTCCCGCCGGGGCACACATCTCCACCCGCAGAATCCACAGCTCCGGTTCGGGGGAGTCCGTGTGGAAAGCTGCTTCACAGGATTCCAGCTCGCCCCGCAGTTCGAAACGAATCGAACCGATTTCGTGAAACAGGGACTTCATCGATCTTATTCCTCCACGGTGATCGCCAGAACCAGCGGCACCGATTGTCGTTCGGATATGATCTCAATGGCGGAGAGTTTTGCCATTCCCTGCTGGTTGATTCCCTGCATGGTAATCCCCTTTGCAACGACATCGTTCTCCCATACGTAGATGTATCCGCCGACTCCATTTCCCCACTGACCGCTTTGAAGCGCCGGATAGACCTCGGTGGGAGTTGCGGCCTTCACATAGGTCAGTTCCCTGCGTTTCGGCGGAACCTTCCATTCGCCGATCTGAATTCCATTGAAAATCTCTAGGTCGCGGGTCTGTCCGTCTCGGAAATGGAGTCGGTATGTCAACGCCTTCTGCCCGGTGGAGTAGCAGGTCCCGTGCAGGAAGAAGAGACGGCGGACATTGCGGTCCCCTGCCGGAATTTTCACGGAGACCGGATAATTCGGACGGTGCGCCCCGTTGAGCATGATCATTCCTTTGCCGTTGTTCTGTTCCGGATCGACGAAGCGGAACGGAACTCCACAGACCGTCGCAACTCCCTTCGGGAAACGCCAGGAATCCTGTTTCTCGTTCGGCAGCTGATCGTTCAACGCCTGGTTGCAGTATCGGGAAAGATCCAGCTGGTGGCACACTCCCGTCTTGAAAATGATCGTTTCCCGCCGAAGTTCCGGACGGGGCGCCGGCTTCGGCGCACGGGGGAGCCGGGTGAGCGACGTCAGCGGGCGCTGCTGCGGGAATGAATACTCCTTCGGATTGTACGGAGGCAGTTTCACTACGACGTGGGCTGCTCCGCGGGGAATCGCAATCCGGTAGTCGAAGCCCCAGGTTCCCTGCCTGTACTCCGCCGTTTTCCCGTTTACGACAATCGACCGTGGCGGAATCATCGACACCAGCGTGAGAACATCATCGCGATCGGCGCCGAGGCCGATTTCCGCTGTGCGGGTGTCGCGGTCAAATGTACCCTCCAGCAGCCGCATTCGCCCGAAATCGCCGATCCAGAGCGGATCGTTCTGCGCGATCAGATGCGGGATCGTTCCCGTCCGGATTGGCCAGTCGGCAAATTCAAACGGCCCCCACAGAGATTTCCAGATTTCCGGCGGGACACCGCAGGGAACCTTCGTCCGGGAGAAATCCGGAGAAAGGGACGTCGTATAGACTTCACGCAGTTTTTCGCGGTCCCGCTCGCAGAATGCAAGATATTTCAGTGTGTTGAATGCGTTGCATACTCTCGCCCCGAGACTCGCTTTCGACTCCAGACAGTAGGGGATTGTCATGGTTTCCGGAATTTCGCGAAGCATCTCCTGAACCAGGTTGCGGGACTCCTCCGGCAGAAACCGCAGAAGCGTACCAAAAAACGGATAGTCATAACTGGTGCAGCCCGCCAACTGGAAAACGGCATTCCAGCTTTCCGGCTTGTAAGGGCGCCAGGCGGAGGCATAGGCGCCGTTGTTGTCAATGCCAATCCGGGGACCGATCTGGCCGTTCGCCTTTTCCGAGCCGCCGACATTGTGGATATACGCCGCCAGAGAAGAGATGTTGCGATGCATTAAAGCACATAGCGTAACGGTCTGTTTGGCGGCAAGGTACAATGCCCGGTCCGCCAGCTCCCGGTCTCCCGTCCCGAGCGCGAGGCGATACATGATCGAGTACATGCGAAATCCGTCGCCGAACATATCCCCGGAAAGAATGAAGCCGGAACTGGTACAGTTCATTCCCGGAGCACGCCAGGTCTGGCAGAGATCGGCGGCAGTGTAAAACTCCTTCAAAATTTCCCAGTTGCGTTCCACGAGATCCCAGCGGCCATAATATTTTGCCTCGGCATAGGGAAATTGCAGCAATCCCATATTGAACATCGTCATGTCGCCTTTCATCGGGTACCCGTGACGGAACCCGCGCCAGCCGGCAAAGTAGGCGGCCCGCCCGGTCATCGGCTCGATGAGGTACACCGGAATCAGCCAGGCGCCCTTCGTCCGGGCGCGGTAATAGAAGGATTCGCCGCGGGCGACGCGGTCCAGCTGCCCGGGGGTGTGGTACACATCCAGAATGCGCCGGCTTTCCGGCTCCATCATCAGCCATCCGGTCAGAACACCGAGAGCCTGATCTCCCATATGCGTTCCGCGCCATTCCTCGTTTTTGGAACGGACCTTCACAAAATCATTATAATCCCTGAGCAGCTTTTCCTCGCCTGATGGTTTCAGCGGAATACGATCCAGCAGATCGGGGGCGGTGATCCGGTAGGCGAGTTTCGTCCCCTCCGCATAACGAAACGGACCGAATTTCGTCATCAGCACCGGCGGGGAAAGCTCGGTATCGAGCGACAGCGGCGAATAGCCGGTCAGCGCCTGACTGAACATCGGCGGAAACGGGATCCAGGGAGCCGTGGAATCGTCCAGCACAATCGCTTTCCTCACCTCGTTCCATATCCGGATAATACCATCCTCCACGGCGAAGAGTTCCTCCACTTCCAGCGGGAAATATGCCAGAAGCCGCACCAGCGAACGGATCTGCCGAAGCTCTTTTTCCGGAACTGTTTTCCAGTTTCGCCCGAAATCCACCTCCTGTGGTGCGGCGCCATGCAAGGTTCCGGCGGCAATCTTCCCCAGTTCACCCGCGGCCGCAATCACCAATCCGCGCGGCGAAGTCCGGATCTGCCTGGGAAGTTTCTGAAACACCAGCAGCATCGGCTGCTTAGGCGCAGGATTTTCCCATAGAAGCAACAACCATTTGGCCGTCATTTTTGCGGGATCAAATCTGGATAGATCGCGTTCAACAACCACCTTCCCGTCAATCTCGGCCGCCAGCGCAGCGGGAGCGGCAGGAGTTTGAAGCGTATTATCCGAAACAACAATTTCCGGCGCATGAAAATCATACAGGACTCCGGGAGCAAGTCCGCTCCACCAGACATCCACAAGAGAAATGTTTCCAGATTGCAGATTGCGGAATGAATAGGTACGCAGGGAATGAGTCCAGGAACCCTCCCGCTGTTCAAAACCGACCGGAACCGTTCCGGCGATATCGAATGAAACATTCCATTCGTCTGCAGTTTCCGCATAAGGTTGGAACTCCTTCTGTGGATCTGCAAACAATGTCGTATCGCGTACATTGGTGCAAAGCAGCGTATGCCAGGTTCCCAGAAAACCGAAAACGCCGGTTGCATACAGGCTTGCCCCCGGACGGATTACCGGAGTTTTTTGTCCGTCTGCAAACAGTTTTTTCTTCAGGTCTCCACGTTGCCCATCTGCCTGTTTCTCCAGTTCTGCACAAGCAATAAAATCGCCTCGGTTGAAAGCGTTCCGCCAAGCTAGCCGCAACGTTTTCCACTGTGATTTTCCTCCCTCGACAACCGCGGACAAGTTACGTAAAACAGCAATCCGCTCCAGCACGAGAAGCTCATTGTCCAGCGCCGGCAGACGCGCGCCGAGACGCATTCTCTCTTCCGCTATCTCCTTGAAAAATCCAACAGCGGTGTCATACTCAGGAGAGAACACATATTTTGTTCCCGGATATTTTGATTCCCAGGAGAGCATCCGCTCTATCTCCAGCTCCGGCGATGTAATCAAGCCGAACCGGGCCAGGGCTTTTGCATTGTTCCGCCAGTCCGTAATGCGCGCCTTGATCTCCTGCTGCAGATAGTTCACTCTTCGCTCGCGCAACCACTGATAGAAATTCGGACTTATGCAGTTGCCGGAAAATCCCCGATAGAGTGACAACAGAAACCTCTCAAACGCATCAATCTCCCGAAAGGCATCGGCTTCCTTCGTCCTCTTCAGTTCCCGGCGGAATTTGTTCCAGTCCGCGAACATCCGATTGTATTCAAAGGGGTCGGGATTGCGTTTGGCGATGCATAGAAAACCGAGATCGACCTGTTCCGCACGCAACTCCACAAGTGATTTCTTTGTCGTATCGACATGCGTTTCGACCTTCTCCTCTACTGTAAGCTCTTTGATCAACAG
>CAZPWP010000022.1:3468-13890 GCA_964590295.1 uncultured Victivallis sp. | reverse complement strand
CCGCATGACGGAGCCGGAGGAGATTTTCGCGGAAATCCTCCACATTCTGGAGCGGGAGGGCGAATGAGCCGTCATCCCCGCCCGGCACGCCTGCTTCCGGCGCTGGCGCTGCTTTTCGGCGCCGGCTGCACGGTCTATGTGACGGCGGAACCGGAACCGGCGGCGCCCCCCGCGGCGGCGCCGCCGCCGGTCCGGCAGCCCGCCCCGCCGCAACCCGCGGAAGAGAAACAGGATTACCGGCTGGAGGATCTGTTCGCCGCCGCCCGCCGGAACATGTTGGAAATCAAGACGATTGAATCGCTGCAGGAGCTGGCGGGCGAGCATGTCGGCAACGATCGGCTGCTCCAGATTCCCGGCCGGATCGACGAGTGGCGCACCACGGAGCGCCGGTTCGACGCCGACCGGGATCCGCGGCTGAAACTGCTCGACGACGCCATCGCCTACAACGATCTGCTCTCCCTGCCTCCCGGCGCCGACATGGTCGAACACCGCCGGAAACGCGTCGCCGAACTGCTCCGATACCAGGTGGCCGCGCTGGCGTCGCGGCTGGTCGCCGCCCGCGAGCGGCTGAAACTCCTCCCGGACGCCGGGGAAAAACGCCGGGAGGAGGCGCTGGCGCTGGAGCTGCGCATCCTCACCGGCCTCCCCGCCGAGGAGATCGGGGCGCTCGGCAGCGACGCACTGGCGGATCCCGCCGCGCCGCCGGAGAATCCGGACGTTCTCTGCACCACCGCTTCGGAACGGCGTTCGGAGACGGCGGGGATCCGACTCGCCCCCCGGACGGTGCACGACCTCCGCCGCCTCTATCGGGACGACGCCGCCGCGGAAGCGATGCTCGCCGAGGCGCTCTACCGCCTGCCCCGCCGCCTGGCCGGTCACTCCCTGAAGGAGAAGGAGGGATTTGCCCTGTACGCCGTCCATCTGGCCAACGCGCTGGGGTGCGCCTTTGAAGTCGCACTGGACTGCCGGCACCTCACCGCGGCGTGGAACCGGGTCCGCCATGCGAAGCGCAAGGTGGAACTTCAACCCGGCGACC
Organism: uncultured Victivallis sp.; assembly: GCA_964590295.1. Taxonomy (GTDB): domain Bacteria; phylum Verrucomicrobiota; class Lentisphaeria; order Victivallales; family Victivallaceae; genus Victivallis. The sequence goes on along the minus strand of CAZPWP010000022.1, from coordinate 12,854 downwards.
GGGAGAGAGCGCTCGAACTCATCGACGCCACCCTCGCCTGGCGGCTCGCCTGGTACCGGCTGCTGACCGACCTCGCGCTGCCGCTCACCGGGAAACTGCCGCCGCCCTCCGCGCCGGTGACTGCGCCGCCGGTTCCCGGAACGCTGGAACTCCTCTGCCGCTAGAGCGGCTCAGCCGCGCGCGGTCAGCCGGAGGATCAGCTGCTCCAGAAGGATGCGGGGCTCCCCGCCGCCGGAAACCAGCGCGCGGCCCGCATCCCGGACCGCCTCCAGATTGCGGGCGAGTTCCGCGTCGGAAAAGCCCGCCGCCCCCTCGCAGGTCTTGAACGCCCGGTAGGGATGGAGCTTGAGCAGCGGGTTGTCGGGGAACGCCTTCCTCAGCGACTCGGGCAGGGAGTCGAAGGTGCGCGGCGTGACGCGGGAGAGTTTGAGCTGCTTCATCGCCAGGCGGGTCTGGATCAGTTTCTGGAACTCCCCCGAGAGGGCATGCAGCAGCCGGATCTCCGGCTCGCCCTGGCGGAGCATGACGTCGAGCAGCCGGAGCGCCCGGGAGCGGTCCCGCCCGACGATGGCGCCGGTGAACTCCCAGCTCACCGTCTCCGGCGTGCGGCTGCACGCCTCGCGGCAGTCGGCGAGCGTGATGACCGCGGCGTCGCCGACGTAGGCGCAGAGCTTCTCCAGCTCGTTGCGGAGCAGGCCGGAGTCTCCGCCGATCGTCTCGGTGAGGAACTGGGCGGCGGCCGGTTCGAGCGATTTCCCCAGTTCCCCGCAGATGTCGCGCAGACTCTCCTTTCGCTCCTCGGCAAAGCGCCGGTCGGTCGCCTTCACCGCGTTGAGCACTTCGATGGAGGCGCCCGCGCTCTTCATCGCCTTGCAGAAGGACTTTCTCTGGTCGAGCCCGGCGCCGTCGATCAGCACGGAGAGTTCCGGCGGCAGCGGATTCGACAGGATCTCCAGCGCGCCGGCGACGCCGTCATCCGGCTCCTTCGCCGAGAAGAGGTCGAGATCGCGGAAATGGCGGAGCCAGACCAGCTTCGCGTCGCAGAGAAACGGCGGGGTGCGCAGCGCATCCAGAAACCGCGCCACGACCGCTTCCGGCTTGAGCTCCTCCCCGTCTCCGGCGATGATCTCCACGGCGGGATTCTCTTCGAGTTCTCCTCCGGCCAGCGCGCGGGCCGCCGCGCGGGCGCGCTCCTTGACGGCGAAATCGTCGTCGCCGCTGATGATGACAAGCTGTCCCATGAAACGCCTACTTCCCGTCTCCGGAACGGCGGCCGACCACCTCTTCAATGAAGTAGCGGGGCCGGTTGCGCACATCGGTGTAGATCCGGCCGACATATTCGCCGATCATGCCGACGCCCACCATCTGGATTCCGGTGAAGAGGAACAGGATCGCAAACAACGTGAAAGTTCCGCCGTTCGCCCAGCGGTCGCCGTCCTCGTCGAAGACGCGGCGGAAGATGATGTACAAACTCAGCAGGAACCCGCTCCCCGCCGCAAGCAGTCCGAAATAGGTCAGCATGCGCAGCGGCGCGGTCGTCATGCAGGTCAGCAGATTGAACTGGAGATTGATCAGCTTCCAGAGCGAATACTTCGACTCGCCCGCGGCGCGCTCGCTGTGCTCGACCGGAATCTCGCAGGTGTTGCGCGCAAAGCTGTTTCCGAGCACGGGAATGAAGGTGCTGCGCTCGTTGCACTGCAGCATCGCATCGACCACATGGCGGCGGTAGGCGCGGAGCATGCAGCCGTAATCCTTCATGGGCACGCCGGTGGCTTTCTGGGCGACGACGTTCACCACCTTCGAAGCGGTCCGGCGGAACAGCGTGTCCTGCCGGTTCTGTCGGACGGTTCCCACCACGTCGTTCCCCTCCTCCGCCGCCGCGATCAGCCGGGGAATCTCCTCCGGCGGGTTCTGCAGATCGGCGTCGATGGTGATGACGAGGTCGCCGCGCACCAGGGAGAATCCGGCCATGATCGCCGAATGCTGTCCGTAGTTGCGGTTGAGAATGCAGGCGATCACCTCGTCCGGATGGGCGTCGGCGGCGGCCTTCATGATCTCCGCGGAACGGTCGCGGCTGCCGTCGTCGACCAGAATGAATTCGAACGTTTTCCCGGCGGAAGCCAGCGCCTTGCGCGTCCGGTCGATCAACTCCTGCAGACACCCCTCCTCATTGTAGACGGGGACGACCACGGAGACGAAATTCACCTGTGAGGATTTTTCCATGTTTCACTGCTGCTCCTCTGTTTTCCCGGGAACCGTGAACACCCAGATGTTCCGGCACCGGTCGTTCTGTTCCTGTTTCAAAGCCTTGTGGACACTCTCCGGGAAATCCGGCTTCTTCCCGTCGACCGGCAGGTTCAGATCCCGCACCGCCCGGGAAAACGATTCGACGGCCTCCCGTCGTCCGCAGGTCATCACCGCCACCCGCTCCCCGGCGTTCCGCGCGAGAAAGGCGGACAACCGGGCGAGGCGGCTCCGGTAGACCGCCTCTTCCCGCGGCACGCCCGCCTCCCGGCGGATCTCCCGCTCGGAATCGTCGACCGGCGCGGAGAACTCCTGGTAGAACAGCAGCTTCTCCGGCGCGCTCTCGCCCCAGCAGAAGAACCGCTCCGGCGAAACACCCGCCCCGGAGTTCTGAAATGCCCGGTAGAAGGTTTTTCCGCTGCGGTAGATCGTGAAGGAGGGCAGCACGCAATCGAGCAGCGCGACGACCAGGATCGCGCCGCCGAGCAACGGCGCACCGATCCGGAACGGCATGCCGGTCAGACGCTCCAGCGTGCCGCCGGAACGGCTGTCGAACATCATCACGCAGAGCGCGATGCCCCCCGCCGCCGGAAGCGAGATCAACAGCAGAAGCGGCGGCTTGAACGGGACAAAGCGATACCAGAGCGGAATCGCCACCAGGCTCGCCACGGCGAGCGACGCCGCCGAGATCACCAGAAAATGCATCAGCCGCCAGGCGACCCGGTTCCACCTCTCCTCGCCGAACGGGCCGGTCACGCCGACGGCTCCGAGCAGGGCGCAGAACGGCTGCAGCGGCAGCGTGCCGTGCCAGCGGCCGGGCGAGAGAACCATCACGAGCGCAAAGAGCAGCAGCGAGCCGCCCATCAGCTCCCGAACGGGATCGGGCAGTGATTTCCAGTTCCGCACCAGTCCGGCGATCGCGACGGCGATCAGCGGAAACCACGGCAGCAGGCCGCGCGGCAGCTGGTGGAGAGAGGGGCACCGGTGGAACTCCCCGCCGGGCCGGACGAAGTTCTCGCTCCAGATCCGTTCCAGCGCGGACCCCCCTGCGCCGGCGGACTCCAGCGGCGGAACCGGCGGAATCGCCGCCGCGGCGTAGAACAGCGCGAAACATGCGCCCGCCGTCAGCAGAAACGCGAGGAGCGCGGGAGCTCTCAGGAGGCGTTTCCAGCGCCCGCGCGCGGCAAGGTGCGGCGCGAGCACCGCGAACGGCGTCAGCAATGCCGGAACGCCCCCGGCAAGCACCCCGAGAAAACAGAGCAGATAGAATCCGAAGAAATGCGGGAACCCGCCCCGCTCCTCCGTCCGGAAGAAAAAGGCGACGGCCAGGATCGTCGTGGCCAGCCCGGTGATGTCGGCGGGAGCGGCGACGTTCCGGCTCCAGAAGAGGAACCCGTAGCAGCTCAACAGCATCCAGCCCGCCGTCAGCGCGGTCCGGCGGTCGAAGAGCGTCTTCCCCAGCCACAGCGTGCCGTAGAGTCCGGCCAGTCCGGCCAGCGCGCTCGGAATGCGCACCACCAGTTCATCGACCCCGCCGAAGAGCAGGGCGAACGGCAGCACCAGCCAGCTGGTCAGGTAAGGCTTTTCCGGACAGATTCGCCAGTTGACCGACGGATGAAGCCAGTCGCCGGTCAGCGTCATCTCGCGCGCCATCTCCGCCCAGCGCCCCTCGGAGGTCCACAGGGCGTTGTATCCGAGCAGAAGGAACAGCGCGACGACCGCAAAGCACCAGAAGAAGAGTTCGCTTCGGCGTCCGGCCGCCACGGAGTCGCCGGCAAAGGAGTTCTCCATCGGCAGCTATCTCCCCGCCAGCACCGTTTTGATCGCCGCCACCACGTCGTCGACATCCTCCGGCCGCATATCCGGAAAGAGCGGCAGCGAACAGATCCGGTCGCTGTTGTACTCGGTCGCCGGCAGCATCCCGGCGCGGAATCCCATCTCCTCGCGGTAGTACTTCTGCAGATGGGCGCAGCGGAAGTGCAGTCCGGTGCCGATGTTCTGCGCCTTCAGCGCCGCCATGAATTCGTCGCGGCCGATCTTCGGCGTGTCGACCCGGACCACGAACAGGTGCCAGGCGTGGGTGAAATCGTATCCGGACGGATCCGCCAGCGGCCGGATCTCCGGAATTTCGGCAAGCCGCTCCCGGTAACGCATCGCCAGCGCGCGCCGCTTCGCATTGATCTCTCCGATCCGGGCGAGCTGGCTGACGCCGATCGCGGCGCAGATGTCGGGGAGGTTGTACTTGAAGCCGGGCTGCAGCACCTCCGCCTGCGGCGAACGGCCGCGGTTCTGCCGGTCGAAGGCGTCCATGCCGATGCCGTGGAACTTCCAGAGCCGGATCGCGTCGGCCAGTTCGCGGTCGTCGGTGACGAACATCCCCCCCTCGCCGGTGGTCACATTCTTGATCGCGTGAAACGAATAGACCGCCGAACCGGTCGAGCCGATGTGGCGCCCTTTGTAACAGGTGCCGAGCGCGTGCGCAGCGTCCTCCACCAGCGGAACACCGCCCGCGGCGGCCCGGAGGCCGTCCAGATCGAGCGCCGCCCCGGCGAAGTGGACCGGCACGATCAGCCGGGTGCGCGGCGTGAGCGCCGCACGGACCGCTTCCGGCGTCACCAGCAGCGTCTCGCGGTCCACATCGACGAACACCGGCGTCGCCCCTGCCAGCACGATCATGTTGACGATCGAAACCCAGGTCATCGACGGGGTAATCACCTCGTCGCCCGGTCCGATCTTCATCGCCTTGAGCAGCAGGTGCATTGCCGCGGTCGCCGAGGAGAGCGCGACTCCGTAGCGGTTGCCGGTGAGCGCGCAGACCCCCTCCTCCAGTTCCCGGTTCTTCGGCCCGTTGGTGAGCCAGCCGGAGCGCAGCACCCCGGTCACCGCCTGAATGTCATCTTCCTGGATCGCCGGTCTGGTGAACGGCAGAAATTCTTTCCGCATATTTTTTCCTCCCGGTTTCCGGGCACGCCGCAGGCGGGCCCTTTTCGCCTTCTCCTCCCGGTTCGTTTGCCGGGCCGGGGGATTGTTCCGTCCGCTCTTCCCTTTCGCGCCGCTTGGCTTCGGCCCAGAGCGCCTCCAGCCGTTCGACGCCGGCCGATTCCAGCGGAATTCCCTCCCGCGCCAGTTCCCGCTCGAGGAAGCGGAACCGGCTCTCGAACCGCCGGTTCGCCCCGCGCAGCAGCTCCTCGCTGGTCCGCCCTGCGCGGAACCGGGCGAGATTGCTCGCCGCGAAGAAGAGATCGCCCAGTTCGGCGTCGACCTCCTCCGCGCGGCCGGAAGCCATCGCCTCCTTGAGTTCGCCCAGTTCCTCCTCGATCTTGGCGAGAATCCCCGCCGCGTCGCTCCAGTCGAAGCCGACCTTCGCCGCTTTCTTCTGCAACTTCTCCGCCCGGTCGAGCGCCGACAGCGAGTGAGGCACCTTGTCGAGGATCGATTCCGGCACGGCGGAACCGGCCCGCTCCGCCGCCTTGACCTTCCGCCAGACCGCGGTGACCTCCTCCGGCGTCTCCGCCTTCTCATCGCCGAAAATATGGGCGTGACGGCGGATCATCCTGGCGATCACCGTGCGGAACACCTCCTCCGCCGTGAACTCCCCCCTCTCCGCCGCGAGGACCGCCTGAAAGAGCGCGTTCATCAGCACGTCGCCGAGCTCGTCGCGGATCGCCGGCGCATCGCCGCGGTCGATCGCGTCGAGCAGCTCCGCCGTCTCTTCGGCGAGGCTGCGCCCCAGCGTCTCCCGGGTCTGCACCCGGTCCCACGGACAGCCGTCCGGCGCCCGGAGCCGCTCCAGCAGCCGCACCAGCCCTTCGGCGGTCGGTTCGTAGGATTCTCCGCTCATCTTCACACGCCCGCTTTTAGAAGGTGAAACCCATATTGAAGTGGAACCGCAGCCGGTTGGCCTCGTGTTCCTGATTGTTGACCACCGGATAGGCGAGATCCAGCTTGATCGGCGCGTTGATCACCGGCAGCCTGATCCGCAATCCGTAACCCACGCCGACGTTCATCTTGCTGAATCCCATGCTGTAGGAGTTGCGCCACGCATTGCCGGCGTCGGCGAAGATCGCGCCGCGGACGGGCCCCCAGATCGGGTGGGTCACTTCGGCGGTCAGCAGCAGCATCGTCTGGCCGCCGATGTTCCGCCGGTTCACCACCGGCGAAACCGTCCGGTACTCGAAGCCGCGGAGCGAATCGCTGCCGCCCAGGAAATAGCGCTCGTAAAGCGGCACGTCATCCTCGCGGTTGAAGGCCGCCACCGTGCCGATTTTGCCGCCGATCATCGCGATGATCGCCTTGTCGAAGAAGCTCATATACCAGCTTCCCTTTCCTTCCAGCCGGTAGTAGTTGCCGGAGGAGCCGAGCACCTTCGGCGTAATCGAACCGAAGAAGTTGATGTTGTAGCCGCCGGCGGGATCGGTCAGGCTGTCGCGGGTGTCCCGCCCGATCATGATCGAGGGCTGGCTCACATAGCCGCCGCCGTCGAGACCGTTGCTTTTGATGTACCCTTTGAGATGATGGCCGAGATGGGTCACGTTGACATGCTCGAACTTGTATCCGACCGTCACCTGGGTGAAGTCGTCGAAGATGCGGCGTGACAGCGAGGTGCGCACCCCGACCCGTTCCTCATCCCACTGGTCGTACTCCACCTGGTTCATGTAGCCGGAAATTTCAAAGCGCAGCGGCAGGTCGAAGAGCCACGGCTCGACGAAGTCGACGTTGAATCCGGAGTTCTCGACGCCGAAGATCCCCTGCAGCCGGAACCGCTGGCCGCCGCCGTAGAACCAGTCGCCCGGATTGGCGATGTCGAAGTTGTTCGACGAAAGTTCCGCCATGCCGAAGACGCTGTTCACATCCGACGCGCCGCCGCCGATCCGGAAGTTGTAACGGCGCTCCTTCTCCCTGACCGTGATCTGGACGTCCTTCTCGTCGAGCGCGTCGGCGCCCGCCGTCGACGCCTCGACCTTCTCGAAGTAGCCCATCCCCATCAGCCGCTGCTTGCTCACTTCGATGCGGTTGCGGTCCACGGGGTCGCCCGGCTGAATCGCCAGTTCGCGCCGGATCACCTTGTCCTTCGTCTCGGTGTTTCCGACGATCACCACGTCGCGGACATGGTACTTCCGCCCCTCGGTCACCTCGAATCTGACGTCCACCTTGTGGTGTTCGAAATCCTCGCTGCGCACCGCGCGGCAGAGGACGTCGGCGTAACCGAGCGCCTCGTACATCGCGGTGATCGCCCGGATCGTCGCGTCCTCCAGCGAACGCGAAAAGGTTTCGCCGGAGCGGAGCTGAAAGGCCGCTTCCAGCTCCGCATCGGGGAAGACCGTGTTCCCGGAAACGGAGAGCTTGTCCACCTTGTACGGTTCCCCTTCGGTCACCTTGAAGTCGATGTCGATGTACTCCGGATCCTCCGGGAGCGGAGCGATCTTCACATCCTCGACCTTGAAATCGAGGTAGCCGCGATCGTGATATTTGTCGCGCAGCCGCGCCTTGTCCAGCTCCAGTTCGGCGCGGTTGAGCAGTCCGTAGTTGAGGTAATCGTTGACGAACGGCAGCCAGTTCATGTAGCTGTACCGGTTTTGGATCGAACGGCGCAGATCCCACTGGCTGAAGACGGTCGCTCCGTCGAAACGGACGTCGTTCACCCGCTGCTTGAGATGTTCGGCAATCCGGAAGGTCAGCCTGATCCGGTCCTGCCCGTCCGGCTCGACCACCGGCGTGACGGTCGCGTCGGAGTACCCCTTCTCCTGATAGAACTTCCGCAGCCTGTCGGCACTCTCGCGCAGTGCGCGATCGTTCAGCAGCCCGCCTTCGACCAGCGAGACCTCGCGGGCCAGCTCGTGCGCCTTGTACTTCTCGTTGCCCTGGTAGACGATCTTCGACACCCGCTGCTTGAGCCGGATCCGGAAGGTGACCTCGACCTGATCGTCCGCCAGATCCTTCACCTCCGACACCACGTCGGCGTAATTGCCGGTGTTGTAGAGGCGCTTGACGTCCTCGTCGAGAATCTCCCGTTTGAACTCCATGCCGGGCCGGAGCTGCACATTGAACCGGAGCTGTTCCACCGGGAGCTGCTGCGTCCCCTGCTGGTCAAATTTCACTTCCGCCACCTTCGCGGCGAAGGCCGGAGCCGACGCCAGCGCCAATACGGCCGCGGCGCCTCCCAATCGTTTTACCCAATTCACGTTGCTGATCTCCCTCGGGTCGTATTCCATTTCCAATTCCCGTAAACTCCCGTCAACCCTTATTTCGGGCAGTCCTCCTCGCTGTACGGCGCCGCCGGAATGAACTCCATCCGCGACGGGAAGAAGAGCAGTTTCAGATTGCCGGTCCGCCCGTTGCGGTTCTTTTCGATGATCCACTCCGCATCGACGCTCTGATTCGGCAGGATCTCCTTCGCATCCTCGCGGTTGCGGTGGAGAAAGGTGACGATGTCGGCATCCTGCTCGATCGTTCCGGATTCGCGCAGGTGCGCCAGCTTCGGCCGCGCCCCCGCGCCCGCGGTCTTGTCGACTTCGCGGTTGAGCTGGGCGAGCACCAGCACCGGCACCTTGAGATCCTTCGCCAGCTTCTTGATGCCGCCGGAAATCTCCGCGACCTCCTGCTGGCGGCTGTCGACCCTGCCGTCGGCGTGCATGAGCTGCAGATAGTCGATGACGATCAGATCGATCTCCTCCTTCATCTTCAGCCGGCGCGCCTTGGCGCGAAGTTCCGCGATGGAGATGCCGCCGGTCGGATCAATGAAGATTTTCGCCTTCTTGAACGCGGCGACCGCGCTGGTGAGCCGGGTCAGTTCACTGACCTGAAACGACTTGTTCCAGAAGACCGATTCCGACAGCCCCGCTTCCGTGCAGAGCAGACGGCGGGTGATCTGTTCGGCGGTCATTTCCAGGCTGAAGAACGCCACCTTCCGCGGCCGCGGCGACCGGGTCGGAAGCGCGAGATTCCGGATCACATTCAGCGCCAGGCTGGTCTTGCCGATCGAAGGACGCGCCGCCAGCACGAACATCTCCCCCGGCTTGAGTCCGCCGGTGTAGCTGTCCAGCTGGGTGAAGCCGGTCGGAATCCCGACCTCGATCTTCCCTTCGAAAATATCCCGCAGCGCGTAGAACTCCTTCTCAATCGTGTCGCGGATCTCGACGATG
>CAZPWP010000022.1:0-3458 GCA_964590295.1 uncultured Victivallis sp. | reverse complement strand
TCCTGGCTGCGGACATTGAAGATATCGGTTTCAATCTCTTCGACAAGCCGGCCCGCATCGGCGTCGGAATCGTAACATTTGAGCAGCGATCCGCTGCACACATCGATCATCTTGCGCAATGTGTGGTACTTGCGCAGAATCAGACACCACGACTCGATGTTGACCGTGGTGGATATGGCGCCGTCCAGTTCGGCGAGAAAGAGTTCGCCGCCGACGGCTTCGAGTTTGTTGAGCGTCCGCAGACGGTGGGCGACCGACACCAGATCGACGGTCTGCTGCGGATCGTTGTAGAGGTCGATAAGGACCTGAAAGATTTCCCGGTGAACATGCGAATAGAACACCTCCGGATCCCGGAAGTGTTCTATCACGGTATTGACGCAGCTGTCGGGCTCCCGCAGCATCGCCGCGAGGACCGCCCGTTCCACCGCGGAATCGTGCGGCTGGGCCCGGTCGGGAAGAGTCCCGGCCGGACACGTCTCCGCCGCTCTCCTGTCATCACTCATGCATCAGCCCCGGACAACCCAGACCTTGAGCCTGGCAACGACATCCGCATGAAGTTTGGCTTCGACTTCGAAGCTGCCGAGCGTCCGGATGGGCGGATCGACCTTGATGCGGCTGTGTTCGACGGCGCAGCCCTGTGCGGCCAGCAGCTCGGCGATCATGCGCGCCGTGACCGAGCCGAACAGCTGATCGTCGTCGGTCGCCTGCATCGGAATCGAAATTTCGATCCCGGCGAGCTTCTCCGCCAGCGCCTTCGCCTCGGCCAGTTCCTTCTCGCGGCGGGCCGCGATCAGCGCCTTGCGCGACTCGATCAGCCGCAGCGTACCCGGGGTGGCCTTCGCGGCCAGCCCCTTCGGAATCAGATAGTTCCGGGCATATCCCGGAGCGACGTGCACCTCTTCGCCGGCCAGGCCGAGCTTCTCGACGTCATCGAGGAGGATCAAACTAACGTAAGCCATCGATTCTTCCCTCCCTCTTTCTCAGTAGACCAGCGCGATGACCCGCGCCCGCTTGACGGCGGCGGCGAGCATCTTCTGGTGATCCAGGCAGGTTCCGGTGATCCGGCGGGGCATGATCTTGCCCTTTTCGGTCTGGAACTTCATCAGCGTTTCCGCGTCCTTGAAGTCGATGTAGGCGACCTTCGCTTCGCAGAAACGGCAAACCTTCGGCTTCGCCGGCGATCTGCGGCGACCTTGTCTTTTCGCACCCTGCTGCATAATGAAACTTATCCTTTCGTTCTGTAAAACCATCGTTTTTCGTCTGACTCTTCCGGAGCGCTTCTCCGGCGGACCGGCGCGACACCCCGTCAGAAGGGGATGTCGTCCTCCATTCCCTCCTCGGGATGGAACGCCCCTTCCGTCGTCGTCGTCGTCGTCGTCGGAGGCGGCGGCGGCATCGGCGGCATCGGCGGCTGCTGCCGGGGCATGCCGTCCGGCGCGGCCTGCGGCGGCTGCTGGCGCGGCATCGACGGGCGGCCGTAGCCTCCCTGCTGCTGCTGCGGAGCGGCGTAGTTCCCGCCGCCGCCGCCGTCACCGCGCCGGTTCATGAACTGGATCTGTTCGGCAACGACCCGCAGCCTGGAACGTTTGCCGCCGCCGTTGCGATCCTCCCACTGGTCGAGCTGGAGGCGCCCCTCGACCAGCACCTGCGATCCCTTTTCGAGATACTGTTTGCAGTTGGCGGCGTTTCTGCCCCAGACGACGATGTCGACGAAGCAGGTGTCCTCCACCTCCTGTCCGTTGTTGTTGACGTAACGGCGACTGACGGCGAGGCCGAGCTCGCAGACCGACTGCCCGCTCGGCAGCGCACGCAGATCCGGATCCCGGGTCAGATTCCCGAGCAGATACACTTTATTCAGCGATGCCATGGATCGTATCTCCTGTAATTTGGGTTCGCGCGAAAACTCCGCTTCCGCCGCATCGGCCGAAGCCTACTCCATGTTGAGCTTGATCGGACCGGCCGGAACCGTCGCCGGACGCTCGTCCGCCACGATCATGTTGCGCAGCACGCGCTCGTCGAGCTTGTACTTCTCCTTGATCTCCAGCACCCTGGACGGCGCGAGCTCGAAGAGAAAATCGAGGTAGAGACCGGCTTTGCGCTTGTTGATCTCATAGGTGAACTGACGGCGCCCCATCGGAGTGGCCGCCTCCAGTTTGCCGCCGAGATTCGCGATCAGCTCGGAGAACTCCTTGCTGAACGCCGCACCTTCGTCATCCGTCCTGCGGATGTCCAGAATGAATACCGCTTCGTATTTTTTCAAGATAAAACCTCTTTTTTTTGGTTTGTTTCACTTTCTTCGACCGGAGTCCACGCGTTGAACCGGTTCATCGCCCGGGCCATCCCCCCCGCCAGCACCGTACGGACCGCTTCGACCGCCGCCGCCAGCGAGGCTTCAAACCGCCTTTCCTCCTCGCCCTCGAACTTCGAGAGCACGTAATCGACCGTTTCCCCGGGTTTCGGCCGCCCGATTCCGATCCGCAGCCGGCGGAACGAGGCGCTGCCGAGTTCCGAGATGATCGACTTGAGTCCGTTGTGGCCCCCGTCGGCGCCGCCGTTGCGCAGCCGCAGCCGCCCCACCGGCAGGTCGAGGTCGTCGGAAATCACCAGAATCGATTCCGGCGCGATTTCGCGGCGACGGGCCAGAAGCGCGACCGCCCGACCGCTCAGGTTCATGAAGGTCAACGGCTTCTGCAGCAGCAGCGCCCGGCCGCGGAACCTCCCCGCCCAGACACTGCTCGACGCCGTGTGATGCTCCTCGAACCGCCCGGCCGGAAATCCGGCCAGCAGCCGGTCGATCACCAGGAATCCGGCGTTGTGACGGGTGCCGGCATATTCGGGCCCGGGATTGCCCAGCCCCACGATCAGGCCGATCTCTTCCATTCGTCACCCTCCGCCGGATCCGCAGCCGGATCACTTCTCCTTCTCTTCGGACCTCTTCTCGTTGATCACCTCGGGCTCGGCCTCACCCGCGGCCGGCTCGGCGCTCTCCTCCTTCGGGCGGATCACGTGGAACACCGTCGTCTCCGGATCGACGTCGGTGCGGACCCCCTCCGGCAGCGCCAGATCCTTCACGTGCAGCGAATCCCCGATCGCCAGAGCGGAAACATCGACCCGGATCGCTTCCGGCAGATGATCCGGACGGCAGGTGACCTCCAGCTCATGCAGCTCCTGCTCGAGGATGCCGCCGTGCGCCGCCCCGACCGATTCGCCGTACGCGTGAACCGGAACGAAGTCGGTAATCTCCCGATTCAGGTCGACCTCCTGAAAATCCACGTGCAGCACGTAGTTCTTGAGGCGGTTGAACTGAACCTCCTTGACCAGCGCCGGAATCTTCTTCGCTCCGTCGAGCAGCGAGACCATGTGCGTCCCGTGGCCGGAGAGCACCTTCCACTCGTCGGCGTCGATCAGAAACGACCGGCTCTCCTTGCCCTTGCTGTAGACGGAGACCGGAATCCTGC
>CAZPWP010000021.1:0-13963 GCA_964590295.1 uncultured Victivallis sp. | reverse complement strand
CATCCTCGCGGTCAACCGCACTAGGATGACCGGTGTGCCCTGCCAAGCGAAGGTGCCGGGCGAACAGGGGCTCCGCGCCCTCCGGCTCGCCGTCGCCATCGAAGCGGAGGCGCGCCGCTACAACGAGCAGTACGGATTCAAGTTCGCCCCCTGCACCCCGGACGAACTCAACTGATCCGGAACCGATGAGGGGCCTGCGATGATTGCGGAAGCAAAAGCCGTTTCGAAACTCAACCTTTACCTCAAGGTGACGGCGCGGCGGCCAGACCGCTACCATGAACTCGCGACTCTCTTTCTGCCGCTCGGCTGTCCTGCCGACCGGATCACGATCGATTTCGACGCCGACCCCGGCATCCGGGTAAAGAGTTCGCTCCCCGGTCTGCCGGAAAATCTGGAGAACCTCGCCGGACGCGCCGCGCTCGCATTCGCCGATGCCGCCGGACTCCGCCCCGCCTGGTCGATCCGGATCGAGAAGCAGATTCCGGTGGCCGCCGGGATGGGCGGCGGCAGCGCCGATGCGGGGACCGTCCTCGCGATGCTCGCAACGCACTACCGCGGCGTGTCGAAAGCGAAACTTGCCGCGCTCGCGCTGACGATCGGCGCGGATGTTCCCTTCTTCCTCGCCCCCCGTGCCGCCGTCGCAACCGGAATCGGCGACCGGATTGCCCCAATCGAGGGAACGTTGACCATTCCCCCGCTTCTGGTGGTCAATCCGCACTTTCCGGTCAGCGCCAACTGGGCCTACACCAATATCGACCGCGCCAGGATCGGCGACGATCCGGAGCGGCGGCAGCCCCGGCTGGTCGAGGCGCTCCGCCGCGGGGATGCCGAAACAACTGCCGCGCTGCTGCACAACGATCTTGCGTTCGCTCTCTACGAAAAGTTTCCACTGCTGCGGCAGCTGCGGGAGTTCATGAACGCCAATGGCGCGCTCAATTCCCAGATCACCGGCAGCGGGCCGACGATGTTCGCCGTCTGCCGAACTCTCGACGACCGCGCCCGCCTCGCAGCACGGATCCGCGAAACCTTTTCCCCCGAAACACTGACCGTCTTTGAAGAAATTCCTGCCGATCCGATGGAGATTCCACAATGAAACAGGCTTTTTTTCTCGACCGCGACGGCGTCATCAACGTCGAAGTCGATTACCTTTCCGACCCCGACAAGGCGGAGCTGATCCCCGGCGTGCCGGAGGCGCTCCACGACATCCATGCGCACGGCTACCTCGCCGTGGTGGTGACCAATCAGTCGGGCATCGCCCGCGGCATGTACTCCGAAAACGAGATGCGCGCCGTCCACCGCCGGATCGACGAACTGCTCGCCGCCGCAGGAACGAAGGTCGACGGCTGGTACTTCTGCCCCCACCACCCGAAACACACCGGTCCGTGCGAGTGCCGCAAACCCGCACCCGGCATGCTGCTGCGCGCAGCGCGCGAACTCGATATCGACTTCGCGAACTCGGTGATGGTCGGCGACCGCCTCAGCGACCTTGAAGCGGGACGCGCCGCCGGATGCCGCACCGCCTGGCTGGTCAAAACTGGTTATGGAAGCGAGGTGATCCGCACCGCCGACCTCACTGGAATCAACGTGGCGGAGGATCTCGCCGACGCGGTCCGCCGCACCTTTGCCGGGGAGGAGTGACCGATCATGGCATATTTCCGCAACCTCGCACTGTTCGGCGCGTTCATCGCCGGTTACTTCTGTCCGTGGGCGGCCTCGCTGAACTGGCTGATCCGCTGGCTGATCGTCGGCATGATGTTCATGGTGATGCTGCAGGTGAAGTTCACCATCCGCTCGATCCGGATGAACCACCTGGTGATCCTGCTCGCCAACATCGCCGTCGGGATGGGCGGCTGGGGAATCTTCATGCTCGCCGGGAACCGGGACCTCGCCGAAGTGGCCTTCTTCACCGGCATCACGCCGACCGCGACCGCCGCGCCGGTGATCGTCGGGCTGCTCGGCGAACGGGTGGACTACGCGGTCAGCGCCTTTCTCGCCACCAATTTCGGCATGGCGGTGCTCTTTCCCTTCCTGATTCCGATCGCGATCGGCAATCCGGCGCCGACGGTCTTCGCCGACGTGATCGGCAGCCTCTGCATCGTGGTGGGAATTCCGGTCGCTCTGGCGATTCCGATCCGGAAGCTCTGCCCCGGCGCAACCGACCTGCCGAAACGGTGCAGAAACCTCTCGTTCTTCACCTGGGTGGCGGCGATCTTCCTCATCATCGCCAACGCCTCGCACTTCCTGCGCGAACAGCATGCGAACCTCCCCCCCGGCATCCTCTGGAAGATCGCCGTCGCGTCGCTGCTCATCTGCATCGTCAACTTCGCCGGAGGACTGATGATCGGCGGAAAGAAGTTCTTCCGGGAATCCAGTCAGGTGCTCGGCCAGAAAAATACCACGCTCACCATCTTTCTCGCGATCACCTACGCCAATCCCCTGATCGCGCTCGGCCCCACCTTCTACGTCATCTGGCATAACGGCTGGAACGCCTGGCAGCTCCAGATGCGCACCTTCCGCGAACGGAAAAAACAACGCCGCGTCACGCTGCTGAAAAAGCCGCAGGGGAGCATCTGATGGAATATTTTCATGCCATCTCCCTCGCTTTCCTGGAGATGACCTTCCTCTTCGTCGGTCTCGCGCTCCTCTACAACCAGCGGAACGCGATCGGGCATACTCCGTTCCACATGGCGCTCGGCCTTCTGCTGCTCTTCTCCCACCTGGTCGCCGCCGCCGACATCCGGGCGACTCTCGCGGGCACACTTGACTTCGCCATCGGTCCGACCGTGATCTTTCTGCCGATCATGGCGGCGTTCCTGATGGTCTACATCACCGACGGCACCCTCGCGGCGCAGCGGATCATCCTCGGCGTCGTCGCCCTCTACGGGCTCTACCTCTACCTCGGCGAAATCACCCGGCTCCAGTGCAACTGGCTCGGGTTTTCGATCACCACCGGCTTGCCCGGCGCCACTCTCGACCGGCTGCTCGGCGACAGCCGTATCGCCATGAATGTGACGGCGCTGTCGCGGCTGCTGGACTTCTTCCTGCTGCCGATCGTCTACACCCGCTGCAAGAACTACAATTTGAATCGTTTCTTTTCCATCCTGCTGGCCTTCTACGCCGCCCATCTGGCCGGCGCGCTGATCCGGCAGCTGACGATCACCCTGCTCGGACTGCCGGCGGAATTCATCGACGGCGAATTCATCGCCCGCGCCTTTGGTGAACTCTGGCTGGCCGCGCTGCTGAGCGTCTACCTCGCGAAGATCGAAAAGGACATCCGCACCGGCGAAAAGAGTCCGCTGGATATTCTCTTCGCCTTCTTCGGCAGCTACGGCCGTTCGAAAGAGCTGGAAGCACACCTGCGCGAATGGGAAAACCGCTACCAGCTCGTGCTGGAAAACGCCGGAGAGCTGATCATCATGACCAATGCCAACGGCAGAATCGTCGACGCCAACCACACCGCGGTGAAACTGCTCGGCGCCGAATCCGCCGCCGCGCTGACGAACCGTTCGCTCTTCCACCGACTGCGGGTGCTTTCCCCGCCGGGCGTCCGGCTGGATCAGGTGCCGGAGACGCCGCTCCGCTTCCGCTGCGTACTCGACGAACACTCCTCCCGTGCGGTCACGCTGGCCTGCACGCTGTCGCCGATCCGGCTGCGCGGCCGCACGCTGCTGGTTCTGATCGGCAGCGACATCACGGAGGAGACCCGCCTCGCGGCGGAACGGGAACGGCTCTCCGAACAGCTCACCCACTCCCAGCGGATCGAATCGCTCGGCCTCCTCGCCGGCGGCATCGCCCACGACTTCAACAACTACATTCACGCGATCCTCGGCCATGTCGATGTCATCACGCTGCTCTATCCACCGAAAAATCCGGAGGTGACCGACCATCTGCAGAAGATTTCCGGCATCGCCGAAGAGGCGGGACATCTCACCAGCCAGCTGCTCGGATTCGCCCGCAAGGGGAAATACCGCGTCACCGATGTGAACGTCTGCGAAACCATCGAAAGCAGTCTCGCGCTGCTCGGCCCCAACAAGCGGCAGGTGGAGATCTCCTTCCGGACGTTCCCCGGCATGCCGACCGTCCGCGCCGACAGCCTCCAGCTGCAACAGGTGCTGCTCAATTTGATGCTCAACGCGATCGACGCGATGGAGCAGAACGAAGGGGAACGGCGGCTGACCCTCTTCGCCGGTCCCGCCTCGGAAGCGCCGCTTCCCTTCACGCCGCCCGCCGACCATCCCGGCGCCCGGGCCGAAGATTACATCTTCATCCAGGTCGCCGACAACGGCTGCGGCATGGACCGCGCCACGATGGAGAAGGCGTTCGAACCGTTCTTCACCACCAAACCGGTCGGCCGCGGCACCGGCATGGGGCTGGCAATGGTCTACGGCACCATCTCCCACCATCAGGGCTGGATCGAACTGGAGAGCGCTCCGGGTGCCGGATCGAACTTCTGCATTTTCCTGCCCCGTTCCGGTCCGGCCGAGCCGCAGGAGAAGCAGTAGGATGCCGCCGCTGGAGGTGGTGAAACTCCACCACGAGGTGCTGCGGGCGTGGTGCCGCCGCCGGCGGGAGGTGGACTCGCCTCCGGTCGCGGTGACCTTCGACCACCACACCGACACGCTGCCCGCCTTCTCGCGCGCCGCCGCGATTGACGCGGAACGCGAGGCGTGGATCGCCGAATTCGACTGGCGGAGCGACGAGTCGGTGGAGAGTGCACTCCGGCGCCTCCGGCACGACGAACATCTCGATCTCGCGCTCCGGAGCGGGGTCATCTCCCGCTCCATCGTGATCGCCCATTCGACGGAGAATGTCATCGCCGACACGCTGCATCCCCGGATCCGGGTCGCCGCCGACGCCGCATGGCCGGAACTCAATTTTCTGCTCAACCATCCGGAGGAGTTCCACCCGCGCGCCTCCCGGGTTTTCGAAACCGGTTGGCTCGCGGCGCGCTTCGCGGAGGCGGAGTTTTCCCCGGAGGAAAATCCGGACTTCCTCTTCGATCTCGACCTCGACTACCTGCTGACCGCGGACGCCCTCGCCCCCGCCGACGGCACGCTGCTGCAGCTCCTGCTCCGCACCGCCGCACTGGTGACCGTGTCGCGCGAAGAGGAGTGGCTCTGGCTTTTGAAACTCGATCAGGAACTCACTCCGGAATTTCTGCTCACCCAGCTCCGCCGCCGCATGGCCGAAGCAGCTGAATGAGCGCATCCTCGAGCGTGAGCCGGGCGAGCTCCGCGTGGGGCGCCGGGAGGAGTTCCGCCAGAGCCCGCAGCCCCTCCCGCAACGCCGTTTCCGAACGGAGCACACCGCAGGAACGGTCGAGAATCTCCCCGATGGCGGGGAAGAGTTCCGGCGGCGTGGCGGTCACCGCCGCCGTTTCCGCCGCCCCGACGGGAAGGTGCGGACGCCGTCCGGCGGCAAACGCGCCCGCCGCCGCGCCCGCAATCCGGCCGAACACCAGCACCTCCAGCCCGGCGTTGCCGCCGAGCCGGTCGCATCCGTGGAGGTTGCCGACGCACTCCCCGGCAGCGAAAAGACCGGGGACGGCGGTCGATCCATCCGGTTCGATCCGGATGCCGCCGAGCGTGGTGTGCGCCCCGGGCTTCACTTCGAAGAAGAGTTCGCGAAATGACCGGGCAACGTGTTGGAATTTCCGATGATACCCCGGATACTTTCGGGCGAATTCCGCTTCGTCCACCTCGCTGAAATCGTACCGGATGCCGCCGTGTTCCCACCCGTTTCCCGCGGCAATCGCCATCGCGATGCGCCAGGAGAGCTCCCGCTTGCAGGGAACCGGTTTGCCGGGATCAAGCAGGGAGCTGCCGTTCCGGTCGAGCAGCCGCGCCCCGGCGTTCAAGACGGTGGTGATGACCGGAAAGCCGCACAGCGCCTCCGGATGGATCGTGACGGTCGGCTCATACTGCACCAGCCCGAGACCATCCAGCGCCGCCCCGGCGGAGCGGGCGAGCAGCAGAGCGTCGCCGCGCAGCTGCTTATTCCAGCTGCTGAACCGCCACAATCCGGCGAAACCGCCGCCGGCGAGCAGCACGGCAGAGCAACCGATCGTTTCCCCATCCTCGAAACGCACTCCGGCGACGGCTCCGTCGCAAAGCAGCAGCGCCGCTACGCGCCGCCGTTCCGGAGCGACGTTGAGACGGCGGAGAATCTCCCGCCCGGTCGTGGTGCCGGAGTGGACGACGCGGGGACAGCTCGTCCCCGCCGCGTGCAGCGTGTCATAAGAGCCGTCCGGCTGTCGGTCGAATTCGACACCGAGCGTCTCGAGGCGGCGCAGCTCCGGCAGCGCGCGGTCGGCGAGGATGCGCACCAGCCGAGGATCCTCCTCACCGTTCGCATTCCGGATCGTGTCGTTGCAGAAACGCTCCGGGGAGTCTTCCGGACGGACCGGTGCGGAAAATCCCATCACCTCGGTCGAAGCCCCTCCCCCGGCGTCGACGACGCGGACCGCGAGGCGGGGGTAACGCTCCGCCAGCTCCGCCGCGGCGGAACAGCCTGCGAGTCCCCCGCCGACGACGAGCACGTCACAATGGCTCACACCTCCCATACCGCACCCCGGGCGGTCGAACCAACATTGCGCGAAAAGAGCCGCAGGAATTTGTGGTGGCCGCTCCCGTCGAACTGCCAGTTCCAGCGGCGCCGCCGCTCAGCGAGAATCTCCGGAGCGACCTCCAGATCGAGACGGCGTTCCTCCAGATCGACGACGACCCGGTCGCCATCCTCGACCAGCGCCAGCGGACTGCCCAGCGCCGCCTCGGGCGAGAGGTAGCCGATCGAAAGCCCGCTGCTGCCACCGGAGAAACGCCCGTCGGTGATGATCGCCACCCGGTCCGCCAGCCCCATCCCCTTGAGCTCCTTCTGGAAGGGATAGGCGGTGGTGCCGAACCGCGCCCGCGGCCCCAGATAGCGCAGGATCAACGCTTCGCCGCCCCGGATCTTCCCGGCATGGAGTGCGTCGAGCGCTTCGTCGAGCGTGTCGAAAACCAGCGCCGGACCGGAAAAACGGCGCATCGACTCCGGTACCGCCGCTCCCTTGACGATGCCTCCCTCCGGCGCGAGCGATCCGTAGAGGACGAAGAGCGCGCCGTTGGCGGCGGCAGGTTTCTCCAGCGTGGTGATGACGCGCGGATCGTGGTTGACCGCGTCGGCGTAGTTCTCCCGCAGCGTCTTCCCGGTGACGGTGAGCGCGTCGCCGTGCAGCAGCGGCAAGAGCTCGGCGAAGAGAGAGCGCGATCCGCCCGCCCGGTCGATATCCTGAAAATGCCACGGCCCGCTCGGCGAGGACGCGACCAGCAGCGGAACCATCCGGCTCGCCTCATCGAAGAGCCGCCACCATTCGCCGGAAAGTCCGGCCTCGGTGGCGATGGCGGGCAGATGGAGCAGCAGATTGGTCGAACCGGCCGTCGCCATCGTCTCGCGGATCGCATTCTCCACCGCGTCGCGGGTGATGATCTTCCGCGCGGTGATTTTGTTTTTCAGGAGTTCCATCACCTGCCGCCCGGCGCGGTAGGCGATCTGAAGCAGCTCCGAACTGTGGGCGCTCGCAGTGGCGTTCCCCGGCAGCGACATGCCGAGCGCCTCCGCCGCGAGACACATGCTGTTGGCGGTGGTCATCACTCCGCAGGCGCCGCAGGGGCCGTACATGGCGGCCACCTCCCGCTCGGCGCGGGCGCGGTCGTAGCTACCGTCGAGCGCCTTGCCGACATGGTCCGTGAGTTCGATGTAGTTGGCGGAAGTTCCATCCAGATAGGGCATCGGCATGTAGCCGCCGGTCACCACCACCGCCGGAATATCGAGCCGCGCCGCCGCCATCAGGTGGCCCGGCACGATCGAGTCGCAGGTCGAGAGCAGCACCATCGCATCGAATAGGTTACTCTCCACCGTGAGTTCAACCTCATCGGCGATGAGGTTACGGCTGGGCAGCTCCACATACTTGGGATCGCGCAGCACCATGCCGTCGCAGATTCCGGTGGTCATCATCTCGAACGGCAATCCGCCCGCCTCGCGGATTCCCTGCTTGACCCGTTCGCTCAGCGTCCGGAGATGGACGTGGCCCGGATTGTACTCATTCCAGCTGTTAATGACCGCCACGATCGGCCGGTCGAACTCCTGCTCGGTGTAGCCCATGCCGCGGACGAGTCCGCGACGGCACTCCCGGGCCAGTCCGTAGTTCCAGTTGCTGCGGCATGAACAGAATTTTTCCTCCATATTGCACTCCTTCCGGCGAGATCCGACCGGTTCAGTTGAAACTTTCGATCATGCCCGACACCGATTGTCCGCCGTCGACGCCGATGGTCTGGCCGACGATGAACTTCGCCTTCTCGTCGTCAGCCAGAAAAACCGCGAGATGAGCGATATCCTCCGGCCGGCCGAAGACGCCCGCCGGAATCTTCCGCAGAAATGCCTGCCGTTCCTCCGGCGTATAGCGGAATTCGGTGAGCGGAGAGGCGATGAAGCCGGGCGCGATGCCGTTGACGTTGATGCCATGCTCGATCAGTTCGACGCCGAGCGCCTGCGTGAGCATGTTCAGCCCCGCCTTGGCCGGTCCGTAGGGAAGCATCTTCCGCCGCACCCAGGTGACCCGGCTGTGGATCGAACTGATGTTGATGATTTTACCGGGAATGTGGTTGTCGATCATGTTCTTCGCCGCCAGCCGGGCACAGCAGGCCGCCGCGCCGAGATTGAAGCGGATCTGCGCGTCCCAGTACTCCATCGGCATATCTTCAAAACCGCCCGGCGGAATCACCTGCGCACCGCCGACGTTGTTGACCAGCACGTGAATCCGGCCGCCGAACCGGTCGAGAAACTCCCGGAACAGCCGTTCAATCCCGCCGTAATCGCTGACGTCCGCCTTGAACAGCTCCGTCTCGACGCCGCACTCCCGGCAGCGGGCGAGCGTCCGGGCCGCGCCCTCCTCATCCCGGTGGAAATTGATGCCGACATTGCATCCGGAACGGGCGAACTCCAGCGCCGTCGCCGCCCCGATCCCCTTGGACGCCCCGGTGACCAGCACATTTCTTCTTTCAGACATGAAAATCGCTCCTTTTCCCGGTTGAATCCATATTTTAATCATTTGTGATTTAATTATACACCCGCTTTCTCCCGAATGCAAGTCGACGGAAGTACAATCAGAAGAATTTTTCGTAGGCGAGCCGGATGACGCCCAGCGCAGACTGAGCATCTCCGAGCGAAGTAATTGAAAATTTCATGCCACGGCGCCGATCCTCGGGCACCAGCCGCCTCAGGCGGCGAAGCACCGCATTGTAGAGCCAGCCTTCCTCGCGGCTCTGTCCGCCGGAGAAGATGAGCGCATCCGGCTGATACATCTGAATCAGCCCCGCAATACCGACCGCGTCGCAGGCGGCGGCGCGGTTCAGCAGCGCGATGGCCCGGCGGTCGCCCGCCGCCGCCGCAAGATCGATCGCCGCCGCATTCCGCCAGAGAGGATATGCCGGATCGTTCTCATGCCGCCGCCGGGCGATGGCGGCAAGAGAACGCGCTCCCGCAAATGCCTCCAGACAGCCGCGGCAGCCGCAGACGCAGATCTCCCGGTTGCCGGGGATGTAGAGGTGACCGATGTATCCAGCCGGACGGTCCGGACGGCTGACGATCAGCTGATGCTGCGCGATGACCGCCGCACCAATGCCGACCCCGAGCCCGACGGTGACGAGATCGCCGGTTCCGGCGGCACTGCCGAATTTGTACTCCGCCCAGGCGGCGGCGGCCTGCGTGGTAATGACGCAGACGGGAACGCCGAACTCCCGTTCGACCTCCTTGCGGACCGGGAGGTTCGCTCCCCAACGGATCCCCATGTTTCCAGCCGAAACCACCACCCCCATATCCGGATCGGCATTGGCCGAAACGGCCAGACCGATCAGCCGGAGCTTCGCCGCATCGAGGCGGCTCTCCGCAAGCGAACTGCGAATGAATGCAAAAAGATGACGGAAAAACGCCGCCTTCCCCGTATAGGGCGGCGTGGCGATCTTCCGATAATGGAGCCGGTTGAAACCGAGATCGGAAAAGAGAATCCGCCACGATTCCCCGCCGAGATCCAGCCCGGCGAACAGCGCGGAATCGAGATTGAGCGCCAGCGGCAGTGCCGGCCGCCCGCGGCCGCTCGGCGCCTCGCGCCGCGCAAAGATCGTGCGGTCGGCCAGCAGGGAATCCACCGTCTTGCACACGGTGGCGCAGGCGAGACCGGTCGCATTCTCTATCGACTTCTTGGTCGCCTCGCCCCGCCCCGCACGGACGGCGTCAAGCACTCTGATTCGGATTCTGTCGCTCATCGTTCCTTCCAATGGCCGGCCACGGTCCAGCACGCGAGAAAAAGCTTCTCCGGGCGGCCGCAGCCGATCTTTTCCAGCAGGCGGCGGGCGATCTCCGGCACGGACCGGATTCCCGCTTCCACCGCCTCCCGTATGAGTATATCATACTTTTGGGAAAATGAAAGCGACTCCTCCAAAAATGATCGGACTTTTTCCGCTCCGCAAAGCACCGGCGGGACGGGTTCGAAGCGGTGCCCCGCCACCAGAACCTCCGCATGAAGCGCCATCAGCCGCCTCAGCGACTCCCGGTAGGCGGCAGAATCCATGACGAGCGCGATCCCCTGCCCCCATGTGCCGTTGCCCTGCACCGAGTCGCCGGTCACCAGCAGCCGCCGCTCCGGATCGTAGAACGCCGCCGCGTCGGAATCGTGCCCGGGCGCCGGGATCAGCCGGAGTCCGCCGACCGTCTCCCCCGCCTCGATCAGAAAATCCGGCTCCACCCCCTCCAGCACGGCGGGCGGCGCCGGACTCTCCGCCGGAAATTTCGCCCGAATCGCCCGGCTGTAGAAGAGCGGCCGCCGGAGCTTATCCGCCCCCGCACTCCAAACGCCGAACTTCGCCCGATGCGCCAGCTCCCGCAGCCGCGCATGCCCGCCGATGTGATCCCCGTGGCAATGGGTGCAGAGCACGAAGTCGAGATCGTCCGGCGCCAGTTCCAGCTGCGCCAGCGCCGGGACGATGCAGCCATCCACCACGGCGGCGTCGATTCCGGAGTCGATGAGCGAAACCTCCTCCCCGTTGCGGATCAGCGTCACCCCCGCCGGCGGACCGCCAGTCGGAGTGAACAGCACGTCGCAGCCGGAAACGACCGGTTCAAACTGATTTTTCAAAATATCCTCCTCTTCACGGTTGACAAAAAAGAGCTTCTGATCTATAATATAATCGCAGATGATTTAATTCAAGCAGAAACCAGGAGATTTTCGATGAATTCCGCCAGAGAAACCGCCGCCAACGCCGAAGCGTTCCGCCGTCTTGTCGAATCGCGCCCCGTCCTGACCGGGATGGCCCGCGCCGGAGAGGTGATTCCGGGAATGAAACCCAACACGGTCCTGCACTCCGGGCCGGAGATCGAATTTTCCGCCATGCGCGGCGCGCACCGGCAGGGCATCATCGGCGCGCTGCTCTTCGAGGGAATCGCCCGCGACGAAACGGAGGCCGTCGGCATGATCGAAGCAGGAGAAATCGATATCCGCGCCGCGAACGACTTCAACTCCGGCGCCCCCGGCAGCGGCATTACGTCCAGTTCGATGGCGGTGCTGGTCGTCGAGGAGAAAACAAGCGGAATCCGCGCCTTCGCCCCCCCGATCGAGGGCGCACAGGGCGGCGGCCTCGGCGGCTGGGGCATCTGCAATCCGGCCATCCGGGAGAATCTCCGGAGCATCGCCGGAATTTTCGCCCCCCTCTTCACCCGCGTGCTCGCCTCCTGCGACGGCATCGACGTCAAGGCGCTCTTCGCCGAAGGGGTGACCATGGGGGACGAGGAACATACCCGACAGGTCGCCACCGACGCCATCTTTTTCACCCGGATGGCGGCGGCCTCCGCCTCCGCCGGACTGACCGCGGAGGAACGCTGCATTCTGCTCGACTACCTCGGCAGCTGCCGGAGATTCGTCCACCACGTCGGCTGCGCAACGGCGGTGGTAGCCCTCAAGAGCGCCGCCCATCTGGAGTACTCCACGATGGTGACCGCGATGGGGGGCAACGGCGTCGAATTCGGAATCAAGATTTCCGGACGCGGCGAGCAGTGGTTCACTGCCCCATCGCCCACCTTCACCGGACGCTACTTCTCGCCGGAATACAGCGACCGCGACTCCTCGCCGTGGCTCGGCGACAGCAGCAACGTCGAGGCGCTCGGGCTGGGCGGCATGGCGGCGGGTGCGGCCCCAATTCTGATCCGGAGCCGGGGCGGCGACGTCGCGACGGGCGCGGCGCAGACCGCGGAGATGGCGAAGATCTGCCTCGGGGAAAATCCGCAGTTCACCATCCCCATGCTGGACGGCCGATGCGTCCCCTGCGGCATCGATGCGCGCAAGGTGCTCGAAACCGGCATCCTGCCGATGATGCACGGCGGCATCCTCTCCCGCGAAGGCGGTCAGATCGGCGTGGGTTACGCCGAAACGCCGCTGGAGTGTTTCCGCCGCGCGCTGAATTGACCGACTATGGAGTTGTATTTTCTCCGGAGAACGGTATAGTAAACAAAAACACAATCTACGGAGAAAACACCATGGCCCGGATCATCACCCTCGGTTCCCTCAATCTGGATTTCATCTATTTGCTGCCCAAACCGCTGGAGACCGGTGAAACACTCTCTTCGCTCTCCTACCGCTGCGGCGCCGGCGGCAAGGGCGCTAACCAGTCGATCGCCGCCGCGCGCGCCGGCGCGGAGGTGTATCACGCCGGGCGGATCGGCAGCGACGGAACCCTGCTTCGCCGCGCCCTGGCGGATTCCGGCGCCAAACTCGACTTCCTTGAGGAGGTCGAAACCCCGACCGGGCACGCCGTGGTGCTGATCAATGACGCGGGGGATAATTCGATCGTCCTCTTCGGCGGCGCGAACCGGACGATCGACGAAACCTTCATCGACCGGGTGACCTCCGCCGCAAAACCGGGGGATATCCTTCTGCTGCAGAACGAGATCACGAATATCGGCCATGCGATGAAAGCAGGCAGAAAGGCCGGAATGCGGGTCGCCTTCAACTTCGCGCCGTTCGATCCGAAACTCGCGCCGGAACTGCCGCTTTCCCTGTGCGACTATCTCTTTCTCAATCGCATCGAAGCGGGAGGGATCGCCGGAAAAAGCGACGTGGAGGAGATTCTCGACACCCTCTCCCGCCGCTTCCCCGAAACCGAACTCGTGCTCACCCTCGGCCCGGAAGGCGCCGTCGCACTCACGCCCGCCGGAGAGCGGTTCCACGCCGATTCCCCCCGCGTCGCAGTGGTCGAAACCACCGCGGCGGGAGACACCTTCATCGGCTACTATCTCGCCGCCGTTCTCGACGGGTTCGACACCGGCAGGGCGCTGGAGCGTGCCTGCCGCGCCGCTGCATTCTGCTGCTCGCGGGCCGGCGCGGCGGAGTCGATTCCCACCCGCGACGAACTTGACCGGGAAATGTGAAACTACCGGCGGGCCGCCTCCACGGCCTGCCGCGCCTCGCGGAACGCCGCCAGCGCCTCGGGGAACGGCGTGAGCACCCGCTCCAGCACCCCCTGGACGAACGAGATGCACATGCCGTAGTTGGTCACCGGCACCCCGGCGCGCGCCGCCGCCTGAATCCGCGAGAGCACCTCCCGGCGGTTGAGCATGCAGCCGCCGCAGTGGATGACCAGCTTGTATTCGGAGAGATTCTCCGGGTAGTCCCGCCCAGCGCTCACGTCGACCTGCAGCCCCCCCCCGGCGTAACGGCGCAGCCAGCGGGGAATCTTCACCCGTCCGATGTCATCCGAAACCGCGTGGTGCGAACACGCTTCGGCGATCAGCACCTTGTCGGTCGGTTTGAGCGCCGCGACGGCCGCCGCGCCGCGCGCCATCAGGATCATATCCCCCTTCAGCCGCGAGAAGAGGATGGAAAAGGTCGTGCAGGGAATCTCCGGCGGCGTATCCGCCACCATCTTATCCACCACCT
>CAZPWP010000020.1:0-14027 GCA_964590295.1 uncultured Victivallis sp. | reverse complement strand
TGTTTCCCGGCGCGGGGTGCTGCGATCACCGGCTCGAGGGCGCCGGTTCCGACGATGGCGCAGAGCAGGATATCGGGCTCCGGCGCGGTGACCAGCTCCCGCACCGCATCGAATCCGGCGGCGCAGGGTTGTCCCTGCGGGAGCAGCGCCTTCAACTCTGCCAGTCGGGCCGGATCGGTGGTGATGACGGTGCCGGGGTGAAACTGCGCCGCCTGTGCCGCCAGTTCCGACAGGCTGTTCCGGGCCACCAGGCCGGCAACGCGGAAACGTTCCGGATGGGCCCGCAGCACCGCGGCGGTGCTGCGGCCGATGGAACCGGTGGAACCGAGGACGACGACGTTTTTCCGTTTCATTTTGACTCCACCATCAATGTTACCGGGCCGTCGTTGTGGATTTCGAGCTGCATGTATGCGCCGAACCGGCCGGTTGCGACCGGCACGCCGAGCTGTTTCGTTTCGGCGATGAACGCCTCGTACAACGGGATCGCCACCGCCGGTTCCGCAGCGCCGCCGAAGAAGGGGCGCCGTCCCTGGGTGCAGTCGCCGTAGAGCGTGAACTGCGAGACGATCAGCGCAGCGCCGCCGGTCTCCAGCAGAGAACGGTTCATTTTCCCCGCATCGTCCTCGAAAATCCGCAGATTCGCGCATTTCGCGGCCAGCCAGGCGGCATCTTTCGCCGTGTCGGCGGGGGCGACGCCGAGCAGAATCACCAGCCCCGGCCCGATCTCGCCCGCCGTTTCCCCGTCGATGTCGACCCGGCCCGCCGTCACCCGCTGTACCAGCGCCTTCATCGGATCAGCCGGGTGAACTCGTTGCGGGTTGCCAGCTCCCGGCGGAAGGAACCGACCATCGAACTGGTGGTCATCACCGAGTGCTGTTTCTCGACGCCGCGCATCTGCATGCAGAGGTGGCGCGCCTCCATGACGACGCCGACTCCTTCCGCGTCGAGGATCTCCATGATCGCACCGGAGATCTGCCGGGTGAGCCGCTCCTGGATCTGCATGCGGCGGGCGAACATATCCACGATGCGCGCGACCTTGCTTACCCCGAGAATCTTCTTCTTCGGGATGTAACCGACGTGACACTTGCCGAAAAACGGCAGCATGTGGTGTTCGCACATGCTGAAAAATTCGATATCGCGCACGATCACCATATCGTCCGATTCGGCGTCGAAAAGCGCGCCGTTGACCACTTCATCCAGACTCTGACGGTAGCCGCGGGTCAGGAACTGCAGGCTCTTTTCCACCCGTTTCGGGGTATCGAGCAGCCCTTCGCGCTCCGGATCCTCGCCGATCGCCAGCAGGATGTTTCTGATTTCCTCTTGCATTCTTCCGGAACTCTCTTGCGCACCCTTAATTCAGCATCACCTGTCCGCCGGTCACCGGGATCGCCTGGCCGGTCTCGTAGGACTGCATCACCGCGTAGAGAATCGCCTTGGCCACGTCGGCCGGGTAGCAGCCGCGGTGCATCGGAATCTGCTTCTCGTAGTGGACTTTGACATCCGCCTCCGTCTTTGCCCCCGGCACCTTGCCGCTCTGCAGGTATTGTACGAAGAGCCCGCGCACCGGATCCGACCACAGCGGACCGTCGAAAAAGTTCCCCGGACAGACGCTGTTGACCTTGATGTGGTCGGCCACCAGCTCCAGCGCGAAACTCTGGGTGAGGCCGATGGTGCCGAACTTGCCGCCCGTGTAGGCGCCGTTGCGGTTGGAGCCGACCAGGCCGCTCTTGGAGTTGACCTGCACGATATCGGTCCAGCCGGTGCAGGCGGAGTTCTGCAGCGCCATCACCGGAGCCACATGCTTGACGCACAGGAAATATCCGGTATAATTGATGTTGGTGACGAAATCCCAGTCCTTCTTTTCGAAGCTCTTGACCGATCCCGCCTTGAGTACGCCCGCGTTGGCGACGAAGAGGTCGATGCCGCCGAAAGACTCAACTACCGTTTCGACCATCCTGGCGACCGACTCCTCATCGGCGATATTGACCGCGACCGCGCCGGTTCCGCCGGGGGCGGAAATGATCTGCGCCGCCTTCTCGGCTCCGGCGAAATTGAGGTCGGCGATCACGACGGTCGCTCCCGCCGCCGCCAGCTCCTCGGCGATGCCGAGGCCGAAGCCCTGTGCACCGCCGGTGATGACGGCGACTTTGCCGGTCAGAACGGCGTTCGCTCCGCCGGCGACCTTGCGCCGGTAGGATTCCGCCTCCCAGTTCTCGATGAAGCTCCGGCGCTCGTCGCTGAGGAATGCTGCGCCGCCGAACGCGTCGGCGAAACGCTGCACCCGGGCCGCGTCGCGGGCGAGCAGCGAGACGGTATTCGCGCCCGGCGCATTCTTTCCGGCGCAGAATACCGCCTTGCCGGGAACCTCCACCACCAGCGGCTTGTAGCCGTGTTCCTGTTCAAATGCCGCAATCGCCTCTCGGGTCGGATTGTCGGTCACCAGCGCGAAGGATTTCGCATAGACGATGTGATCCGGGGTCAGCGGACCGCGGGCGGTGCGGAACGGCGGCAGCGATTTGACGGTGACGGGGGTCTCTCCGTTGCCGAGCCAGCCGCGAAGCTGCGGGGCAAGGGTGTTCACCGTTCCTCGGTCGAGTTCGCCGCACTCCAATTCCGCCGGGATGCCTGCCGTCTGATAGCGTGCACGCAGTTTCCCCATGATCTCCTCGTAGGCGGCCTCGATTCCCTCGGCGGTATCGGCGCCGACGAAGACGCCGTGATTCTGCAGGAAGATCATGGAGGCCGGGCGGCCGGTTCGTTCCTGACAGGCCAGATTTGCCTGATGGACCGCGTCGGCGAGGATGAAGCCCGGGTCGGTGGCGGGCAGCCACAGCGCCTCGGGGAAGAGCTCTTTGCACACCTTTCCGCCGTCCCGGGAACAGGTCAGTCCGTTGACCATCGCCGGATGGAGGTGCACGACGAAGGTGAAAGGCATGAGTTCATGCAGCGGCGCCTCCACCGAGGGGCGGCGGCCGCTGGTGCTCACCACCGCGAAGTTCAGCAGCCGCCCGGCGAGCGCCTCGCGTTCGGTGCCGGAGAGGTTCTCCGGCATTTCGAAACAGCGGCGGATCGCCTCGCGTTCGAGTTTGACGAAATCCTCTTCGGCGACCTTCGCCAGCGCGACGCCGCTGGGCTTGACATAGAGATATTTCTCATCTTTGCAGGAGGTGTTTCCACCTCCGGCGAGGACGAATTCCGGATTGGAGCCGTATCGGTTGGAGAGCTCGCGGATGATGGTCAGGTTTGACATTTGAAAAGTTCCTGTCTCTTAACGGGTTTAAAATAAAATCCCTTCCGGGCGCGCCCCGTTGTGTCCGCCGCGCCCGGAATGAGGGAAAACTCCTTCGCTTACTTACGCTTGGCGAGGACGTTTTTCTCGTAGGACTTGACCACGTCGATCCAGGCGGGACCGACCGGAACGCCGCAGCGGCTGCAGTATTCGTCCCAGATCGCGCCGAAGGGGAGGGTCCTGCACTCTTCGAAGAGGGCGAGGCGGCTGGAGAAATCGCCCCGTTTCTCCGCTTCATCGATCAGGCTCGCCGGTTCGACCAAGGCCATCAGCAGCGCCTTGGACATGTTGCGTGCGCCGACGGTCCACGCCATGATCCGGTTGATCGAAGCGTCGAAATAGTCCAGCCCGATGTGGACCCGCTTCTCGTAATGGTGGCGGATCACCTCCTCGGCGATCGCACGCAGCTCCTCGTTCATGATGATCACGTGGTCGCTGTCCCAGCGGATGCCGCGGCTCACGTGCAGCAGCACCTCATCCAGATAGAGCAGGCAGCTGGTGAGCTTGTCGGAGATCACTTCGGTCGGATGGAAGTGACCCGCGTCGAGGCAGAGCAGTTTGTTGTTGCGCAGCGCGTAGCCCATGTAGAACTCGTGCGAGCCGACTGTGCAGCTCTCGGCGCCGATGCCGAAGAGCTTGCTCTCGACCGCGTCGCGATTGCAGTTCTGGTCGATTTTGACCGCGAAGATCTGGTCGAGCGAATCGCGGAGCCGCTCCCGCGGGGCGAGCCGGTCGAAGGGGGTGTCCTTGAACCCGTCCGGCACCCAGAAATTGGTGATGCAGCAGTTTCCCAGTTCGCGGCCGAACACCTCGGCGATCTTGCGGCAGGCGATGCCGTGGCGGATCCAGAAGCGGCGGACCGTCTCGTCCGGGCTGCTCAGCGTGAAGCCGCTCGACGCCATCGGATGCGAGAAGAACGAGGGGTTGAAGTCCAGCGCAACCTTGCGGGTTTTCGCCCAGTCGATCCAGCGCGAGAAGTGCACCGGGGCGATCTCGTCGCGGCTGACCTTCTTCCCGTTGGTCTCGGCGTAGATGGCGTGGACGTTGAGCCGCTTGCGGCCCGGAACCAGGCTTAGCATCTTGTCAATATCGGCGCGCAGCTCGTCGGCGTTGCGGGCACGGCCCGGATAGTTGCCGGTCACGGCGATGCCGCCGTCGAGGGCGCAGTCGTTTTCAAATCCGGCGACATCGTCACCCTGCCAGCAGTGGATGCTCACGGGAATCTCATCCAGCCGCCGGAATGCCGCCTCGACATCGATGCCGAGGTTGCCGTACACTTTTTTTGCCGCATCGAACATGGAAGCCATTGTATTCTCCTGAATTTTTGGTTGATCTCCGTATGAAAAAAGAGTCATTTTTCCGTTTAATATAACACCGCGATTCTATTGTGCAAGCCGCAGCAGCGACAAATACCAGCCGAGCAGTTTCTCGCCGAAAAAGATCCAGAGCAGCGCCCCGCCCGCCAGAAACGGGCCGAACGGAACCGCGAGGCGCCGCATCGAACGTTTCGTGCACAGCGCATAACCGATGCCGAAGAATGTTCCGACCAGCGCTCCGGCCGCGACACAGAAGAGCGAGCCCGCTGCGCCGAGCAGCGCGCCCGCTGCAGCGGCAAACTTGACATCCCCCCAGCCGAGCACTTCCCGTTTCGCCGCCAGTTTCCCGGCGACGGCGAAAAGAGCCAGAAGTCCGCCGGGGATCGCCGCGCCCGCCGCCGCCCGAAGCAGTCCGCCGAGATGGCCGGCGCATCCCTGCACCGAGGGGAAGGCTGCTGAGATCGCCAGTCCGAACAGCAGCGCCGGATAACTGGCAGCGTCGGGAATCAACCGGTGTTCGACATCGATCCAGCTGGTGGTGATGCAGTAGAGCACCATCGCTCCATAGAGCGCCAGCACCGCCGGAGGCTGATCGGAAAGGCCGACCTTGAGGAAAACTGCCACATGGAGCAGCCCGGTCAGCGCCTCGACGATCAGATAACGGGAGGAATAGGGTTCGCGGCAGTTGCGGCAGCGCCCCCGGAGAACCAGGTAGCTGACGATCGGAATGTTGTCGTACCAGCGGATCTCATACCCGCACTTCGTGCAGTGCGACGGTACCGAGACGATCGATTCCCCGAGCGGCAGCCGCCAGATGCAGACGTTGAGAAAGCTGCCGAGGCAGCTGCCGAAGACGAACACCGAGACGAGCGCGATGGTGAGAAGTTCCGGATACTCCAGCCCCAGCCGGGTCCACCAGGAGAAGGTTCCCTCCGTAAGCGTCAGCATGGCGCCGCCTCCAGAAAGCCGCGGCGCATCGCTTCGACCGGCGCCGGACGTCCGGTCCAGATTTCGAAGGATTTCGCCCCCTGGTAGATCAGCATATCCATGCCGCCCGCGCAGGGCAGCGCGAGCTTTCGCGCCTGTTCCAGAAGCGGCGTCTCCCGGTAGATGGTGTCGAATATGCAAAGTTTCATTTCGCCGTGCAGCAGTTCGAGCGGGAAGGGGGGCTGGTCGGTCGGACGCAGCCCGAGACTGGTCGTCTGAATCAGGAAATCGGTGTCGGAAAACCAGTGCGCAAGCTGTTCGACATCGTTGATCCGGGCGGTTTCGACCAGCAGTTCCGGATTGCGGCGCCGGAGCCGTTCGGCGAGTTCCTCCGCCTTTGCGAGCGTCCGGTTCGCCAGACGGATCGCCCGCGCACCGCATCCGGCGAGGTGGAATGCGGTCGCGTGAGCGGCGCCTCCCGTACCGGCGAAACAGAAGGCTGCGCCCCGGACCGGACGGTGGAAATTCGCCAGCAGCGCGTGTTCCAGCCCGTAGCCGTCGGTACTGGTGCCGAAGATCTCGCCGTTTTCGATCACGAGGGTGTTGACGCTGCCTGCCGCCGCAGCCTCCGGGGCGACCCGGTCGATCAGCGGAATCACCGCCGCCTTGTGTGGAACGGTGAGGTTGACTCCGGCGAGCTCTTTCCGGGCGAACTCCACAAATTCGGGCAGTTCGTCCGGGGTGACATGCCGCCGCCCGTAGGGAGAGCCGAGACCGTATGCTTCGAAGGCGGCATTCTGCATGCCGGGGGACCGGCTGTGGGAGACCGGATCGCCGATTACCATATATTTTATCATTTTTTACCGTTCTGTACTGGATTTTGGTTAAGATAGTGTTAATATACATGAATAGTCCGTTCTTGCCAATGGAAAAAGAAAAAATCCGGCGCTATATTAGCTCCACAAGCATGAGGAAAAAAGAATGAATCATCTGTTCCGTCTGATCTGCATCGCGTTGTTTTGTACCGTGCTCACCGGCTGCGACACCCTTCGTGAGGCGTTTCATGAAGCGATGACCGGAGAAAGCAGCCGCTCCGAGGATCCCAACAGCGAGAACTACCAGCCCCGTTATATCATCGGCATCTTCACCATCGTCAAATATCCCCGCGCTTCGGAACTGGAGAAGGAGATCCAGGCACTTGACGGGCGTACCGTCTGGATCAACACCAACCAGAACTTCAGCAGCAAGAATATCCGTGAGGCGCGGATGATCTCCCGCCCCGGCAATCCGGATATCTGTGACCTGCAGTTCCGCATCGACCGCCTCGGCCGGCTCCAGTGGCAGGTGCTCTGCGGCCGCTACCACGACGAACCGGTGGCGCTGGTGATCGACGGCGTCTACTTCGGTTCCTTCTTCCCGGAATCGGGCGAAGAGGACGCCGAGTGGGTGACTCTGCGGGTCGGCATTGATCCGGCGACCGCTCGCGGTATCGTCAAATTTGCCAAGCTGAACTACACCTATTACAATCCGGATACCAAATCCTGGTTCTGAGCGGGAAGGGCAGCTGCAAAGGGAGAAGATGAAGAAAATCAGGCGCATGGGGATGCCGTTTCAGGCGGGCATCATCGATGTCGGGGCCCATTCGGTCCGCCTCGATATTTTCGAAGTGTCGAAGAAGAACGGCATCGTTCTGCTCGAAAGCCTGTCCCGGACCATCAATCTCGGGTACGATGTCTTCCGCCGCGGCCAGGTTTCCCCGGAGACGCTGGCACGTCTCTCCTCTATGCTCTGCGATTTCGGCCGCAAGCTCGCCGAGTACCGGATCACCCTCTGTCGGGTTGTCGCCACCAGTGCCATCCGCGAAGCGTTCAACCGGGATCTGGTCATCAACCGCATCCGCAACGACGCCGATCTGGAGCTGGAAATTCTGGAGACGCCGGAGGAGATCCGGATCACCTACCTCGCCATGCGTGAGGCACTGAGCCGCCGCTGCGACTTCGGCACTCTCTCCGGCATCGGGCTGATGGTCGGAACCGGTTCGCTGCAGATCTTCTATTTCGCCCACGGTCTGATGCGGTTCTGTGAAGAGATTCCACTGGGTACCACCCGGCTCTTCGACGCCTTCGGCCGATCGGCGGTCTCGATCGAACAGGTGATAGAAACGCTCCGGTCGCAGGATATCGGGCGGCGCCTCGCCGAGTGCGTCGGCCGCGAGGCGGAGCAGCCGGCGGCGCTGATCGCCCTCGGCGCCTCCGTCCGGGTGTTCGCCGGCGTGGTCCGCGGTTCAATCGAGGAGTTCGGCGAAAATGAGTGCGTCACCATCGATCCCGCGGCGGTCGCTCCCGCTGCGAAGCGGCTGATCGACGCCGATCCGGCCGGGCTGGCCGCGGAATTCAAGCTGCCTGATGAGGTTGCTTCCAGTGTCCGGGCCTGTTCAGGGATCATCAGCTACTTCCTCGAAGAGTTCCGTTTCGAGCGGTTTCTCTGCCTCGGCATCACCACCCGCACCGCGCTGATCGGCGATCTGGTGCGGCGCGGTGCGGAGGGGGAGGGGGCGCCCGATCCCTTCTACCGTGATCTGCTCGGAGTGTGCGACGCGATCGGCCGCAAGTACGGGTTCGATCCGGACCACGCATCGCAGGTCGCAGTGCTCTGTCTCAAATTTCTGGAAAAACTGAAACGCACCTTCGACTTCGTTCCCAACGCGCCGCTGCTGCTCGAAGCGGCGGCGCGGCTGCACGACATCGGACGGTTCGTCGATACGCGGCAGCATCACAAACACTCCTACTACCTGGTCTCCAACATGCAGCTGCCTGGCATCTCCAACGCCGAGCAGCGGGTGGTGGCGACCGTCTGCCGCTATCACCGCAAGGCGCTGCCGCGTGAATCCCATCCGGAGTACACCGCGCTCTCCGCCGAGGACAAGGTCACCACGCTCAAGCTCGCGGCGATCCTGCGGGTGGCGGACGCGCTCGACTGCAACCGCCGCAGACGGTTCGACAAGATGAAACTGGTGCTGCACGGCCATACGATGACCGTCGTGGTGCCGGAGTCAGGGGATTTCCGTTCGGAACGGCTCTCGCTCGAGTGGAAGGGGGGATTGTTCAATCAGGTGTTCGGTCTGGAGCTGAAGATAGAAGAGGCGCCGCTGTCGATATGAAAAAGGAAAAAGTGAAGAAAACCGGAGGAAAGACTCCGGATCAGGAGCTCTTCATCAGCCGCGAGTTGAGCTGGATCGATTTCAATTCCCGCGTGCTCGATGAAGCGCTCACCCCCGCCAATCCGCTGCTGGAACGGCTGAAGTTCATCGCCATCTTCAGCAGCAACCTCGACGAATTCTTCATGGTACGCATCGCCGGACTGCGCCAGCTGGTCAAGATGGATCAGGATCGTCCGGACCCGGCGGGAAACCGCCCCTCCGAACAGCTCGCCGCCGCCCGCCGCAAGCTGGAACGGCTGCTCAAGCGGCAGAGCCGCGCGCTCTGCGATGAGATCCTGCCGGCGCTGGAACAGCACGGAGTGCGTCTGCGCAAACCGGCGGAGCTTTCTGCCACGGTCCGTGCGGAACTCTCCGGGTATTTCCGGCTGCAGGTGCTGCCGGTGCTGACGCCGCTGGCGGTGGATCAGGCGCACCCGTTCCCGATTCTGAATTCCGGAGCGATCGAAATCGCCGTAAGCATGCGTCCGGCGGACCGGAGCAAGCTGGTTTACGCCTTCGTCGAGGTGCCGGAACGGCTGCCGCGTTTTGTCGAAATTCCCGACAATCAGCCCGGACGCACGTTCGTACTGCTGGAAGAGCTGATTATGGACAATCTCGGTCTGCTTTTTTCCGGGTGTGAACTGGAGGAATTCTTTCCCTTCCGCATCACCCGTGACATGGATTTTTCGGTCGAGGACGAAGGGGCGGAGGATCTGTTGCAGAGCATCGAGAAGAAACTGCTTCAGCGCCGCCATCGCGAACCGATCCGTTTAGAGGTGCCGGTCAACACGCGGGGCGCCCTGGCGGACTGGCTGGACGAACAGTTCCGGCTCGATGATCAGTTCCGTTATGTGAGCCGTGCTCCTCTGTACCTCAAGCAGTTTTTCGAACTGGTCGGGCGTGCCCGGCTGCCGGAACTGCTTGAGCCGGCGTGGCCGGCGATCATGCCGGCACCTTTCACGGAGCACAAATCCATTTTTGATGCGATCTCGGCCCGCGGGACGATTCTCGTTGCGCCGCCCTTCCACTCTTTTTCGCCGATTCTCCGGCTGCTGCAGGAGGCGGCCGATGATCCGGATGTGCTGGCGATCAAGCAGACGCTTTACCGGGTCAGCGGCAATTCGCCGGTTGTCCGTTCACTGCAGCGGGCGGCGGAAAACGGCAAACAGGTGACCGTGCTGGTGGAGCTCAAGGCCCGTTTCGATGAAGGAAACAACATCGCCTGGGCACGTCTGCTGGAGGAGTCCGGCGCGCATGTCGTCTACGGTGTAGCCGGGCTGAAAGTGCACAGCAAGGCGCTGCTGGTGGTGCGCCGCGAGGAGGGGGCCATCCGGCGTTACGTCCACCTTTCGACCGGGAACTACAACGACAAGACCGCCGTGCTCTACACCGACCTCGGGATCATGAGTTCCGATCCTGACCTCTGCTTCGATGTGGCGAATCTCTTCAACGTGCTGACCGGTTACTCTTCGCCGCCGAACGAGTGGCGCAAGATCGCAGCTTCGCCCTTCGATCTGCGGCGGCGGATCATGTGGATGATCGAACGCGAGATCCGCAACTCCACGCCTGACCGGCCGGGGCGGATTATCGCCAAAATGAACAGCCTCTCTGACGAGAAGATAATCCGTCTGCTGCACAAGGCGGCCGACGCGGGGGTGGAGATCGACCTCATCGTGCGCGGCATCTGCTGTCACAAGCCGCGGCCCGGACAGGAGAATTTGCGGATCATCAGCATCGTCGACCGCTATCTGGAACACAGCCGGCTCTTCTACTTCTTCAATAACGGAGATGAGGAATACTATCTTGCCAGTGCGGACTGGATGTACCGCAACCTTGACCGCCGGGTGGAACTGCTCTTTCCGGTCGAGGACGAGAAAATCCGGGCCGAGCTCATGACGCTTCTGCGTTTTCAGCTGGCGGACACCGACAAACAGCGCCGTCTGCTCGGCTCCGGGATTTACACCCGGCCCGCCGTGCAGGCGTATACCGGCGCCCGCAGCCAGGCCAACAGCTACCGGTACATCAAGGAACTGGCGGAGCGTGACCGGCGCAGTGCCACCGGCGAGGCGTTGAAGGTGTTTACCGCTCCGGAGGAACAGCCCCGCCGCGCATTTGCCGATGATGATCGGGAGGAGAGCGACGCCGAAGAGGAGGAGCGCTGAGCGATGCCGGGCGAGCCGCGGCTTCGTATTTACCGACCGGAAGACGCGTCCGGCATCTGCCGGGTGGCGCTGGCCTGTTTTGAGGATTCCATTCGTCCCTGCTATGAGCCGGATGGGTGCCAAGCCTTTCTCGCCTACATTCTGCCGGAGGCGATTGCCGCCCGACAGAGTGATGGCTGTTCCGCCATCGTCGCCGAATGGGAGAGCGAGGTGATCGGCGTGCTGGAACTGCGGGATTTTTCGCACATTTCAATGTTTTTTGTCGATCCGGAGTTTCAGTGCAGCGGCATCGGGCGCCGACTGCTGACCCGCGCGGTGACGTTGAGCTGCAAGGCACGTCCGGAGCTGGCGGAGCTGACGGTGTTCGCCGCTCCGTGCGCCGTCGAAGCCTATCGTCATCTCGGATTTGCCGCCGCCGGGCCGGAAACGGTCGAATCGGGAGTCCGTTTTATGCCGATGCGGATAAAACTTCGATAAATTTTTCAACTCCTGTTTGCAAAGCTGCAAAACGCTGATATTGTACAGGTAGAGTTCCGGAATTCACCAAAGTAGGAGGATGTGAATGAAAAGGTTTTTGATTTTCTGTGCCGCCGGCTGTCTGGCCTGCACGATTGCATTTGCCGCTCCGGCGGCAGATGAAGCCATCGCATTTGACGCAACCATGGCACACCTTGACAAGGGTGGTTCCTCTCTCTGCTATGCCGACTACAAGGATGTTATGGAGAGTGGGATGAAGGTGCTCGACGAGCTCTGCGGCGAGTCGGCCGGTGTCGCCCCGGGAATGCGACAGCTGCTTCAAGGGGTTCGGACCATGGTGCGCATTCTGCATCTTGATGCATTTCAGGCGATCGGCTCCAGCACGAAGCGGCTTCCGAATGGATTGACGGCCTACCGGTCCTATCTGTATACGGGAAACAGTTCTCTCCCCGGAGTTCTGTTTGATCTTGCCGGGCGGGAGAACTGGACCATGCAGCTGCCCGCTCAGCTTCCGGAGTCGACGCGGCTGGCGTTCGAGTATCGGCTCGATTTTGCCGCCGCCTGGAATTCGCTGGTCAGGGAATTTGCGGCATCTGCCGATCTGTCGCCGGAAATCAAAGCGATTCCGGCCCGGATGGAGGCGGCGTGCCGCGCGGCCACTGGAGTCGAACTTGCCGCACTGTTGAAAACGCTTTCCGGCACCTGGTCGCTGGTGGTTGTTTCCGCGGATCCGACCGTGTCTCCTCTGCCCATGCTCCGGCTGTCGGTGCCCGACCGAGACGGCGTGCTCTTCAAGCTGCTGCAGGAGAAGGGCGGTCTCCAGCTGACGCCGAAGAGCGCCGGGCGCTATTCCGTCGTCGGACTCCCGCTGCCGGTGATTCCGGAGCTGGTGACGGCCGACGGCACGCTTACCCTCTACAGCGACGCCAGGCTGGAGTCGCTCAAGGGCGGATTGATGCAGGCCAAAGGGCTCAGCGGCTATCTGGCGGGAATGCCGTCGAAGGGAATGGGATTCTTCTATATCAATATTGATCCGGCGATCTGGAACCTTTTGGCAATGCAGGTGAAGGAGCCGATGATTGCGAGGGGGCTTCAGATGCTGCCTCCGCCGATCCTCTACTCTGTTTTCACCCGGGAGAAGGACGGGTTCGCCTCGATTTCCCGTTCCAATTGGAATTCTTCGGCCAGCCTCTCTTCGATGGCGCTCATGGGCGGCATGCTTCTGCCGGCGCTGAAAAATCCGCAAGAGAAGGCGCGGCAGGTTCAGGAGATGCCGCGGCAGCAGGCTCCCACGGCTCAATCCGTTGCAGAATAAGCGTTTTGAATTTTTCTCTCCGTCCGTCGGGCGGGGAGAAAAAAGATGGATGAAAAAACTCCCGGAACAGTATGGAAGCGGTTCCGGGAGTTTCTGTTTCCGAAGCGGGAGTTACTTGTTGGCCAGCTCGAACTTCTTCATGAATTCGACCAGCGCCTGCACCCCTTCCATCGGCATGGCGTTGTAGATGCTGGCGCGGCAGCCGCCGACCAGACGGTGCCCCTTGAGGTCGGTCAGCCCGTTCTCGCGGGCTTCCTGCACGAACTTGGCGTCCAGTTCATCCGACGGAGTGCGGAAGACGACATTCATCCTCGAACGGTCCTTGACCGCAACCGGGCTGCGGAAGAATTCGGATTCATCGAGGAACTTGTAGAGGCAGGCCGCCTTTTCGTTGTTGACCTTCTCGATCGCCGCGATGCCGCCCTTCTCTTTGAGCCAGTCGGTGACCAGCGCGAGCATGTAGATCGCGAAGGTCGGCGGCGTGTTGAACATCGAGCCGTTTTCGATGTAGGTGCTGTAACGGAGCATCGTCGGCACCGTCGCCTCGTTGGTGAGGGCAGCCAGATCCTTGCGGATCACCACCAGCGCAACGCCGCTCGGGCCGAGGTTCTTCTGCGCTCCGGCGTAGATCATACCGAAATCATTGATGTCAAACATGCGCGACATGATGTCGCTGGACATGTCCGCAATCATCGGCACGCCGGCAGTCGGCTTCGGCAGCACATGGTACTGGGTGCCGGCAACGGTGTTGTTGCTGGTGATGTGCATGTAGGCCGCATCGGCAGTGCGCTTCCACTCGGACTCCGCCGGAATGTGGTCGTACTTGGTCTCGCGGCTGGAAGCGACGATGTTGACGCTGCCGAAGAGTTTCGCTTCCTTGGATGCCTTGTTGCTCCAGACGCCGGTGTCGACATAGTCGGCGGTGCCGCCATTGAGCAGGTTCATCGCCAGCATGGCGAACTGCATGCTCGCGCCCCCCTGAATGAAGAGCACCGCATAATCGTCGGAGATGTTGAGCAGTTCACGTACATTCGCTTCCGCACGGTCGATCACCGGTTGAAAAAGCTTGCCGCGGTGGGAAAGCTCCATGATGCCGCTGCCGCAGTTCTGGTAGTTTGTGAATTCCGCCTGTGCGCGCTGCATGACTTCCTTCGGCAGCATCGCCGGCCCGGCTGCAAAATTATAGATTGCCATGATGGACCTCTCCTGAGTGGTTGTTGCTCCTGTGAGAATTTATAAATATATCGCCGCATGGCCGTTTTTTCAAATAAAAATGTGGGGAAAAGCGGCGGGATCTCCGGAGGAACCCGATTTACATTTCTGCGGAACCGAGCGCGCGGCG
>CAZPWP010000019.1:5240-14574 GCA_964590295.1 uncultured Victivallis sp. | reverse complement strand
AACAGAGCGTGAAAGAGGTGTGACGTATGGCAAAGACCGTCGAAGAGGCAAAAATTCCCGTTCAGGAAAATTTTGCTTGACTTTTGAAAAAAACGTGGTATATTATTCCCGAACGGTAACAAATGGAGGTTGGATCATGGGCCAGGACACGATTCAGGATTGCGCGGCGCTGGGGCGAAAGGTGCGCGAATTGCGCCGGGCGCAGAAGGTCACGCAGGCACACCTCGCCGGGCTGGCGAATACCGGCGTCCGTTTCATCAGCGACTTGGAAAACGGCAAGGAGACGTGTCACATCGGCAAGATGCTGCGCGTCCTCGAAACGCTCGGCGTCGATATGCTTATCCGCAGCCCCTACGACAAGGAGTGATGAGGCATGTCCGGCGTCTACGATGAACTTCATGTGTTTCTGAACACGGACCGCATCGGGACGCTGTCGCAGGACAACGGCGCGATGTCGTTTGCCTACTCGACAGAGTATCTGCGCTCGCCCGACGCCTGTCCGCTGTCGCAGAATCTGCCGCTGACGGACGAGGTGTTCCACGATCCCGCGGTGGAGAATTTCTTCTCCAATCTGCTGCCCGACGAGCGTATCCGCGCCACGGTGGCGATGATCCTCCATGTTTCCGAGGAGAACACCTTCGGGATGCTGAAGCGGATCGGCGCGGACTGCGCAGGTGCGGTGTCGCTCCATCCGGCGGGGCAGATGCCGCAATCTTTGAAACATCCCGTTTACCGCGACCTTTCCGGTGATGAAGCATACCGCATCCTGAACAACCTCGGTCAGCGGCCGCTGGACGTCGGCGACGAGGGGGTCCGCATCTCCGGCGCAGGGTCGCAGGAAAAACTGGTAGCCTGCGTCCGCAACGGAAAAATCTTCCTGCCGCTTTACGGAACGCCGTCCACGCACATCATCAAACCGGCGATTCCGAACTTCCCCGACAGCGTGTTCAACGAGTTCTTCTGCATGAGACTCGCACAAAAGTGCGGCATCCAGGCAGCGGAGTGCGATATTCTGACGCTGAATGACGAACCGTTTTATACCGTGACACGCTTTGACCGCGAGACGGTGGACGGCATTACCATGCGCCTGCATCAGGAGGACTTCTGCCAGCTGCTGAACGTGCCGCCGAAACACAAGTATCAGGAGGACGGCGGTCCGGGCGTGGAGGAGTGCATGCGCAGGATGACCGAGATCAAAATGTCCGCAGCGGGGAAATTGAGCTTCCTCCGGCTGCTCATCTTCAACTTTCTCACCGGCAACTGCGACGCCCACGCAAAGAACTACGCCGTGCTCTACCGGAACGGCCGGCCGTCGTTCGCCCCGGCGTATGATCTGCTCTCGACGATGGTTTACGACTCCATTGCCAAACGTTTTGCCATGAGCATCGGCGGCGAAACACGAATGGGGATGCTGACCAGAGACCACTTCGCAGAACTGGCTCTGCGCTGCGATCTCAATCCCAAACTGGTGCTGGTGGAACTGTCCCGCCTGGCGGAAGCGCTGCCCCGGACGGCGCAGACACTGGCAGACGAGCTTAATGCGTTCCATCCCTGCGGCATATACGAGAGCATCGCGTGGGAGATCGGCAAACTCTGCCGCAAAGTGCTTGACTGACATCGCACTTTCTCCCGATTCGCTGGAGACTGAAGATTCTCTGCCTCCTGCTTCTGCGGGGACGGAAACACACATCTGATATCTCTGGGAGCTTCGAAAACTCTCTGTTTCGGGGCTTTTGTGTGTTTTCGGAGAGAGGTTGTTTCTGTCACAACGATTTGTGCAGTAAAGAGTTCAACGGCATATGCCCGAAAAAG
The DNA here is from genome assembly GCA_964590295.1 of uncultured Victivallis sp. Lineage (GTDB taxonomy): Bacteria > Verrucomicrobiota > Lentisphaeria > Victivallales > Victivallaceae > Victivallis. Next base: position 12,762 of record CAZPWP010000019.1, on the reverse strand, counting down.
CAGAGTGAACTCAGACACTTTAGAGACTCTGAAAAACGGCTAGCATTTTGAGGCTTTTTGGAACTTTTCTCTCCGCCTCAAAACGGCGAATTTTTCAAGTCTCAAATGGGCGGCAATTTCATCTTCTCGAAAAATTCTCCGCGAGATGCTTTAGAATCCATGCAGAACCTCTTTCCTAATCCCATGTATCCAAATCAAAATGTACACAATTTTAATGAAGTCTTATTTGCATCCACCAGAAAATCGAACTTTGCAGACACTTAGTCGTGTTGGTTCGGGAAGCGGCGGCGCGTGGGGGCGATCCCGATTGGCCGGAAGACTCTCCCAGCGCAAAAACCACTGAGTCCCCTTTTCTTCAGACTTGCCTGCATCCGGGAGCCAGTTCCGGATTAATCCGGGGAATCCCTGCTCCATATTGCGCAATTCCGCTGGACAGGCAAATCGCGGAGCCAGTGTTTCCACGGTCTCCAGCGTTTCCGGATCCAGTCTCCAGCAGCCGGAAGATCTGCCGATAAACTCGTAGTCCAGCAGAAGAGTGCCATCCGCCTGTGGGCGAACTGGTGAACAGAAAACCATCTGACGGATGGAGCCGCCACCGGAAAATTCCCAGCGCTCATTTTCAGACCATGTCCCGTGCGGAACGAGCTGCCGTTCTCCTCCGGGTCTCAATCGGAGCGTATAGATACGGCTCGCTCCGCTCTCATTGTATAGATGGAAGGAAAGAACCGGCACTCCGGACGCATCAAAACCAATATTGCCGCACATGTTGATCAGACCGCTGTTGCGGGGAGGCGTGGAAAGAACGGTGATCCCCGGGGATTCGGAGGTTATAGGCAGAGAGAGTGGCTGTCCCTCAACGTTCTCCCAGTGCCGCAGATCGCGGCTGCGTGCATAGCAGAGATCGTGATTGGTCGAACAGTCTCCGGTGTCTCTCCAGACCCACGCCAGATGATAGAATCCATCCGGACCGGAAACAGGTCCGAAGAAATAGGCGTTCATTCGTCCGCATCCGGAGGTCAGAGGCTGTTCAAGCAGTCGTGACCAGGTTCGCGAATCCGCATCATAGACATCGTAAATTTCATTGCCGCAGCCGCTGAAACCGTTCCGGTAATGAAAGATCATCCGTCCGTCCGGCGCGGAAAGAAAACGGGGGTAGGTGCACTTCTCCTCGCAGTTCCCGATCAGAGAGGGAACCCGGACGAGGGATGCCGGATCGTGAGGTCGCTCCATCCGGAAATAGATCAAGGGGACCGCATGCATGTTTGCCGCAATATGCAGACAACCGGAGCGGTCGCAGAACATTTGAACGGTATTGTGCGAATCCCAGCCGACCGCTGTATCCAGTCTATGATAATCCCACTGGCGGGAGTCAAGAAAGCGAGACGCAATCACCAGCTGGCGATCCGCCCCGTAGTAGCCGACATACTGACGGACCTCTGTCGTCAGAAGACTGTAATTCACCTTGTGACCGGACCATGCCGGACCGACTGTCAGCTGTTCGATCAGTTCCGGAGATTCTGTTTTCAGCACGTTCATACAAAACCTTTGTTTACAAATACCGTTATAAGAGTCGGGCAGAGATCCCTTCCGTTCGGTACTTTCTGTTTTACTCCATATGAAAAATTTCCTGCAATATGCTTACCGCCGGGCCGGATCCATCCGATTTCTGCTCAAGGAGATCCTCCATGAATTCCTGCCAGCGGCGGAACACCGGATCGTCCGGAAGGGAGGATAGCCGTTGCGGGGACTCGATTTGACGCTGCGCAAACAGTGTTTCCGTTTCCGGATCCAGCCAGATCGTATAGTCGGAAACTCCCGTTTCCCGCAGACTGCGGAGCAGTTCCGGCCAGATCGCCGCATGCCGTTTCCGGTACTCCTCCGCACAACCGGGGCGCAGTTTCATTCGAAAAGCACTCCGCATCTTATTTCCCTCCATTGGAATCCCGGGTGATCCAGTAGGCCATCACACCGCCGCGGAACAGGCCCGGATCTGCGGTGAAGTGCAGAATTCCGTTCGAAAAGTTCGATTTCACGTTCCCGTAAACCGTTCCATCCAGTCGGAGAGCCTTTACTTCCGGTCTTGAGCCGCCTTCCAGACGGAGTGAAATCTTCGCCGGGGAACGCCGCACAAGATGGGGAAGGGTTCCCCATTTGAGCAGATACTGTCGTTTTTCTCCTTTGAAAACGGTTCCGCTGTCCAGCACATCGGTCAGGTGGAAAAGCAGAAGCCGGCTGCTCCGGGAGACCGGATCCGCATTCAGAGAGCTGACACTGACCGTGGTGGGGGACTGAATTCCGCTGACCGCAAGTTCTCCTGTCTCCAGCGCTCCGGACGCGAGTGTGGCACTCAGAGTTCGGGGGGTATGGATCGCCAGAGTCTTCTTCCGGGAATCCAGGCGGAGCTGCCCGGTCGAGCTCGTTGCAACGCCGGATTCGGAAAGAATTCGACGCAAGGTTTGAATCCTGGTATCCGGAAGAGGCGCCTTCCCGGACGCTTCTCGAAGCGAAAGAAGTGTGACTCCCGGACTGGTCTCCCCATCAACCGCCGTGCCGATTCCGGCGATCAGCCCCAGACGGCTGAACTCAACAGGACATTCCACCGGAAGACTGGTCTTCCAGAAGTTTTTCGGAATATTCCACGCAAAACGGGAGCCCGACGGCGAGACATCGCCACGCCGGAAAAGAAACATCACCAGACGGTCGGATAACTGTGCAAGCGGTTCATTGGCAAAATCGAATGTCCCGATCTGCATGTCTTTCCGGACGGCCCGGTCGGAATGGGCCCATGCAAACTGGTAGAGCGCATCCCAGCCCTGCAGCGCGGCATAGCCGCCGATCATCGGTCCGCCTTCCGAACGGAAACGGTTCGGCGCGCAGAATTTATACTCGGTGATACTGAAGGGCTTCCCGAAAAGACGCGGCGCAAACAGCTGTTCCGGAATCTCGTTCCCCAGAGACGCAATGCTCGAACGCTGACGGTAAAGTCCCGGCAGTTTCCAGCGGTTGATCGGAAAGCGTGGATGATCGTGGTATTTGTGATCGTCAACAGCATCCAATTCCCGGCGGGTCAGCGCAAGCGGAGTTTTGTTGTGCATATTCACATCCGTCCGGAGCGCCTGAACGCCAAGTTCCTCCCTCAGAAACTTCAACTGTTCCTGAATGCTCCGATGCTGGACGGTATAAAGAAACTCCTGAAACCGACGGTTTTTCAAGCCGACTTCCCCTATTGTCTCCTGAGGGTATTTCTGCTTCATCCATGAGGAAAAGAGCTTCCGGTATTGTTCCGCAATGCCCGGTTCTTCCGAAAATGTCGCATAGAGGTTGTTTTCATTGGTGAAGCTGACAAGGTAGAGAGCCGGGTCTTCCGCCCAGGTCATGCCGGTGTAGGGGTTGCGGTGCGTCAGCCAGCGCCGGGCAAACTCCTTCCAGTTTTCCATCGCCGCCCGACTGATCGGGAGAAGAGCTTTCATCTGATAGCCTCGGCCGTCGGGAATCCATTCGGGAATTCTGTCGCCGGGTTTCAATTCCCGGCTGACGAATACGTCGGTAGTGACGTAAATTCCGCGTTTCCGACAGGCGGCGAAAAGGTATTCAAGACGGTCAAGCATCTCCATATCGAGCGTCAGGGAATCCGGGGCGTCTTTTTTCACCAGCCAGTTGTCATGATGATGGAGCCGGATGGCATTGTAGCCGAGACGTGCCAGGCGTTCTGCCAGCGCATCGCTGTCCGCATGGGACAGAAACTGCGCCTTGTTGCAGAGATTGACTCCGACGAACCGGATCCGTTTTTCCGGAGCTTTTTCAAACGAGAAATGACCGTCCGGCGCAACCGTGATTCTTCCGTATTTCCCTGCGGGGGCGTCCAGCATGCAAGAGAAGTCCAGAGGCGATCCGGGCTGAACGGTTCGGGGGGAGTCCAGCGGAATCCACTCCCGGTTCTCCCGGATCACGACCGTGCGGTCCTCCCCGCGGAACGGAACCGGTCCCGAAGCAAGGGTTATTCCCGGAATCAGCCAGAGCTGTCGGTCGAACGCTCGCAGGATCAGACGGACCGGATCGTCGCGTTTCAGCTGGAACTGCGAAACATAGAGCCCCAGATCTGCCAGACGGTTTTCTCCCCGCCAGACGACCGCTCCATTGGGATAATTGGAGGGATCCCACCAGTTCCCGACATCCTGAAATGAAATCACATCCAGCTTCTGAGAGGAGCCGTCCGCAAAATGGACCGTTATTTCCCCCGCCTTTCCCGGAACTGTCCAGGCGGTCGCATGGAGCAGATGCAGGTATTTTCCATGCCCGGAAACCGGGAGCGTCACTTCCCGCGGAAATCTCCGTCCGAGTACAATTACCGATTTGCCAGAATTCTTTTCCGGATCTGTGATCTGGAAATGGCTTCCTCCTGCGGCAAGCGTTTTGACCTGAAAGGAACGAAGATCGTTTCCGGGTCCCTGATCGGTCCATCCGCCTTTTCCGTCCCCTGCGATTTCATCACGGAATCCCATATTTGCAACTTTTGAAATATCAACAGATTTTGACCGAATCTTCCGCAGAGAGAAGCGTAAATCCGTTTCAGATTTCGTCAGAGTCCCGGCAGATGGCTGAAAATAGAGTCTGAGCTCGACAGGATCCGGTCTGCCATCCCTGGAGTCCGTCACTTTCAGCTCTGTTTTGCCCGATATGGTAAGAAGAGAGCCGGAATCCAGTGGAAGAACAATTTGTTTACATTTACGTTTCGGTATTACCTCGCCAGCTCTTTTTTGGGAATCGGAAGAGAAAGAGAGAGCAACCTTCTTCCCATCTACAATCAAGGGGCGTTCCGCATCGGAAATCCGGAAGACCAGCATCAATCCAAGCGTTTTCACTGGCGCTGATGAGGAAAACTTTGCGAAGCAGCGGATCTGATCTTTTTCAAGAGGAATCAGCTCTGCGGAGAAATTACCGCCGGCAAGCCTTCCTCTGTAAATCATCGAACTACCCTGTCTCTTCCACTCTCCGGATTCCGGATAACTCAGTGCATGACCGGTTCCAAAATGAACAACTCGGAAGACCGCCGTTTCCATCCGGAACGTTCCATCTTTTGTAACATTCAGCCACTCCGGCATTCCCTGAACGGCGGCAGAGAGCAGAAGCAGCAGAAAAATCAGTACATGTCTATTCATATTTGTTTTACTCCTTGTTACTTATTGTACCAGAGATTTTTGGAATCGTTGAACGGAGGAGGAACCGCCACCCACGGGAGAGTCTTCCCAAAGAAGAGAATGGAAGAGACATTACCAGCCACAAAAAGAACGTTCATCGAATTACCGTGGCGCATTGATAATTCTCCAAAAGTGGCATTCCCGCGTGTTGACTGATCTTTGTTCCAGCGCCAGGAACCGCGATTGATCCACTGACCTTCACTGTCGGTTTGCTGAACATCGAAGCAAAGGACTTTTCCTGAAGGGCGCTTCACCTGTGAAAGACGTGTTGATCCGCTGTCCGAAGCAGCTACCGGACGATAACGCTGAAGAACCCGGTAATACCAGCTGATGCCGTAATGCGGATTTTCAATCCACCACTCTGTTCCGTCTCCCGATCCGCTTATATTGAAGTTCCCCGCCTGAGCCGGACATCGGAACTGTCGGATGTTCAAGTAATGTCCCTGAGTCATCCCCTCTCCATCACTCCACTCGTCTCCGGAACCCGCCTGCGGATTTGGCCCTGCCAGCGCATTGGTCCAGAGCAGATATGAACCTTTTCCCTCATAGTAATCAGCCTGGGGTAGCATATCGGCATTGTCTCCCGCATATTGGAAGAATGAGAGACCAAGCTGTTTCAGGTTGTTGACACAGGCCACGCTTCTTGCTTTTTCTCTTGCCTGATGCAGCGCCGGAAGCAGGAGAGCGGCCAGAATTGCAATGATTGCAATCACGATCAGGAGTTCTATCAGGGAAAAAGATTTTTTTTCTCCAGTCCTCTGTTTCATTTCCGTATCCTTTCTCTTCTAGCGTTCCTGTGATCCAAAAATATTCTTCTGTATGTAATTATAAACGGATCGGCAGAAAATAGAAAGGGGAATAAAAATCTTTTTTAAACAAAAATGATATTTAAGATCATTCTATCCCAGTTTTTCGATAGGCACGCGGGGTCACTCCATACTTTTTCCGGAATTCCCGGAAAAAGGTGGAAAAATCATGGAATCCGGAACGGTATGCGATTGAATTCACCGGATCTTCTGTGGTACGCAGCAGATCCGCAGCAGATTGAAGACGACGTATCTTGAGTGCTTCCGAAATACTCATCCCGGAAGCCCGATGGAAAACGCGGCCGAGATGAGCCGGAGAAACACCGGCCTTTTCTGCAAGCATCTGAAAATTCAGTCTGTTTCTGAACTCGGAATCGATTGCATTCCGAACAAGCTGAACAAATTTTTCAGCGGTTCCCGGCCGATTTTGCTCTCTCCATTCCCGTTCCAGATATAACAGAAGAAGATGCAGATATCCCTCTTCGAGCTTTTGATGTTCCGGAGAATGATACCTCATTTCAGCATACATCAGACGAATCAGTTTCGGGATTTCCTTTTTCACATGCAAAAGAAGGAGATGGGAAGCATCCGGTTTCGGTTGAAAACTCTCCTGGAGCATCGGCAGAGTCTCTCGTGTTTCCATTCGGTAGTTCCGCAGAAGGGGTTCTTTGAATAAAACATCATAGATTTCCATATATTGCGTCTGAATCCGATAGGAGGTCAAATCATCCGGATGGGCAAGATAAAGAGTTCCCGGACCAATCGGGAATTCCCGGTTGTTGCAGAAAAGAATTCCGCGTCCTTTCGCAATCAGGGTGATCTTATAAAAATTGCGGACGTGTCGTTCCTCTTCCGGATGTTTATAGTGATCGAATTCATGCTTGAAATGCAGTACAGAAATACCGCTGAACGGATCCACATTATGACAGTTAAAATACCGCAGCTTTGTCTTCTTCATACACATTCCTGTCCGGGGTAAACACCTCTTCCGCCTGCACTTAAAAGCGGAATTCCCGCCCCAAAAAGGGCGGAGGAGAATTTTCATTTTTGTTTACTATAATGAAGATTCCGCAAAATACAATCCTTTCATGATCCTGTTTTTCATCTGGCAGACACCCGGGCCATACTTCCGAATCTGTCGGTAAGAAGGCCCGGGGAAAGAACAATCACTTTTCCTCCGTAAACTCTTTCGGATCGGGTGGTACATAGCCGTGATCGGATCCCTGCACCCAGACAATTTTTCCCGATGCGGAAATATTCCGGAACAGGACAGCCAACCCGGAAGGCGGACAAGTATAGTCCCCCAGTCCGGCTCTGGTAATGATTACCGGCTGTTTGATTCGTTTCACATGGTTGACCGCATCATAATAACCGAGGGCAGGAACCCATTTGATATACCATCCGCCATGAAGACGCCGATCCACTTCCGTTCCCGCCATATTGCAGCACCATGTAACAGCGGTTTCGCATCGGGAGACCTCCGGATCCAATCCGGCCGCCCAGACAGCCTGCAATCCC
>CAZPWP010000019.1:0-5140 GCA_964590295.1 uncultured Victivallis sp. | reverse complement strand
TTGCGGAAGTTCTTTGATAAATGCAAGCGCCCGCATCACCCTGAGAACCATCTGATTGAAATATGCCTGCTCCGGATCGGCATTCTGAACCGGATCAAATGCGTATCCTTTGCCATTGGATTGAATGGACTGATCAAATTTCTGATAGTAAGAGCCAATCTTTTTGAAATTGGCTCATGGGAGTGAATAAGGGAAAAATCAGGATTTTCCGTTCCGTCGGCCTGTTTTCTGCTTCGTATCCCCTGTCCGCCAGGGCCGTTTCCCGGCGAAAACGCGGCAAATCCCGGCGCTTTCTCTTGACAAAACGGTTCGACACGTTTATTTTAGTTGGATTGTCAAACGGGTCGATACATCCAACAAACAGGGAGACGGGTCAGGGTAAATGAAATATCTTGAGCTGACAATCGGCGCCGTTCTGGTCTACAACTTCGTGTTGTCGAGGTTTCTGGGCATCTGCCCGTTCCTCGGCGTCTCGAAGCGGCTGGGAACGGCGATGGGCATGTCGGGAGCGGTGATCTTCGTGATGACACTGGCGTCATTCATCACCTCGGTGGTGTTCCGCCACCTGCTCCACTTCACTTTCGGCGGCGAGAGCATCGATCTCGGATTTCTCCAGGTGCTGCTCTTCATCCTCATCATCGCGGCGCTGGTGCAGCTGATCGAGATCATGCTGCAGAAACTCAGCCCGATGCTCTATCAGGCGCTGGGGATCTATCTGCCGCTCATTACCACCAACTGCGCGGTGCTCGGCGCGGCGACCATCAACGCGAACAACAACTACACCGTGCTGGAGTCGACCGTGTTCGGCTTCTTCTCCGGCATCGGCTTCGCACTGGCGCTGCTGCTCTTTGCGAGTCTGCGCGAACGGCTGGAACTCGCTTCGCCGCCCACCGCGTTCCAGGGAACGCCGATCGCCCTGGTGACAGCGGGAATTCTCGCGATGGCGTTTGTCGGCTTTTCCGGGCTTTGCTGATCCAGAGGAGGTTGACTGGTTATGATGACTTTGGTGACGGCAATCGTGCTGATGGCGGTGCTCGGCCTCGCGCTGGGCATGGTGATCGGCTGGTTTGCAAAACTGTTCCGGGTGGAATCCGACACCCGGGTCGAACTGGTGACCGAGTTGCTGCCCGGCGCCAATTGCGGCGGCTGTGGCATGGCGGGCTGCTCCGACTTCGCTAAATCGGTGATCGCAGGCGAGAATCCCCCCTCCAAATGCCCGGTTTCGAGCAAGGAGCAGGTGAGTGCGATCGCGATGGCGCTCGGCGTCGACGCCGGGGAGTCCTTCCAGCAGCGGGCGGTGGTCTGCTGCGGCGGAGATATGGAGCAGACGGTCCGGCTGGCCAACTACAACGGTGTGCTTGACTGCGTTTCCGCCTCGCTGGTGGCCGGCGGCCCGAAGGGGTGCGAATACGGCTGCCTCGGCATGGGAACCTGCGCGCGGAAGTGTCCCTTCGGCGCAATTGAGATCATCAACAATCTCGCGGTGATCCACCGCGAGCTTTGCGTCGGGTGCGGCAACTGCATCGCGGCCTGTCCGCGCGGCGCGATCAAGCTCGTTCCTGCCGATGCGGAGGTGCACGTCTACTGCAACTCCCCGCTCAAAGGACCGGCCAAGAAGCAGGTCTGCAAGGTGCCCTGCCTCGGCTGCCGCAAGTGCGCCCGCTACGCGCCGGAGAAGTTCACGGTCAACGGATTCCGGGCGGAGGTCAACTACGGCGCCCGGCCGTTGCCGGATGCCGCTGACGCTCAGGCGATCGGCTGCCCCACCGGCTGTCTGCTGACCGTCGAAGAGCATCTCAAGATCGAACAGAACGAGCCTGACTGGAGTCCTGCAAAATGAATAAGAGTTCACGAGAAGTTCTGACCTTTCAGGGGGGGATCCATCCCTCCGGCGACGGCAAGTCGCTGAGCAGCGGCTCCCCGATCACTGTCGCGCCGCTGCTGGCAAAATATCAGGTCGTCATCGCCGAGAATGCCGGCAAGCCGCCGAAACCGGTGGTCAAGGCGGGCGACCCGGTCGGGAAATATCAGCTGATCGCCGCAGCCGACGGCTTTGTTTCGGCCAATCTGCACGCTCCGACCAGCGGCAAGGTGACCGGCATCGTCGAAGTGCCCGGCCCGATGGGCATCCCGATGCCGGCGATCGAGATCGAAGCCGACGGGCGGGATGAAGCGGGCGAAACGCTCCCGCCGATCGACTGGCGGAACGCGGCTCCCGCCGACCTGGTGGTGCGCATCGCCGCCGCCGGTCTGGTCGGCATGGGCGGCGCGGCGTTCCCGACCCATGTGAAACTCTCCCCGCCGCCGGAGAAGAAGATCGATACCTTGATCTTCAACGGCGCCGAGTGTGAACCCTATCTCACCGCCGACCACCGGCTGATGCTGGAGGCGCCGGAGCAGGTGCTCGAAGGCGCCGCGATCTCCGGCCGCATCCTCGGCGTTACCAACATCTATATCGGAATTGAAGAGAACAAGGCGGACGCGATCGAGATACTCGGTCGCCGTGCCAGCGAGTTCGGCGTCAAGATCGCCGTGCTCAAGGTGCAGTATCCGCAGGGCTCCGAGAAACAGCTCATCAATGCGATCACCGGCCGCAAAGTGCCCGCCGGAGGGCTGCCGATGGACGCCGGCTGCGTGGTGCAGAATGTCGGTACCGTCGCCGCGACCGCCGACGCGGTGGTCCGCGGGCTGCCGCTGGTGGAGCGGGTGGTCACCGTCACCGGCGAAGTGGTGAAGAATCCGGGGAACTGGAAGCTCCGCATCGGCACGCCGGTGATCCGGGCGATCGAATTCGCCGGAGGCGTCACCGAGGAGCCGGGCAAGCTGATCCTCGGCGGGCCGATGATGGGATTCGCCCAGAAATCGTTCGACGTGCCGGTCTGCAAGAACACCTCCGGAATTCTGCTGCTGCCGGCGAGCGAGGCGCTGAACTACGAACCGGTCGGCTGCATCCGCTGCGGCCGCTGTGTGCAGGGGTGTCCGATGCACTTGACTCCCTGTCTGCTGGCGAGCGCGATCGAGGGCGAGCGTTTCGACCTCGCCGCGCAGAACCACGTGATGGACTGTCTGGAATGCGGTTCCTGCGCCTATGTCTGCCCGGCCCGGCGGCCGCTGGTTCAGCACATGCGCCGCGCCAAGGCCGAGATCCGCAAGTGCAAGAAATAACCACTTCGAAAGGTTTTCCACAGATCATGAGCGAAAATGAAACCAATCGTGATGTGATGCTCCCGACCGGATCGAAACTGGTCCTGAGCTCGTCTCCTCACCTGCATGGCGCCGAGAACGTGCGCCGGATCATGTACCGGGTGGTACTGGCGCTACTGCCGGCTGCTGCTGCCGGTGTCTGGTTTTTCGGCCTTCCGGCGCTGTGCGTCATCCTTGCGACGATGATCTTCTGCGTCGGTGCCGAAGCGCTCTGGTGCAAACTGGCCGGAAAGCCGGTCGTCGGCACCATCTCCGACTGCAGCGCGGCGCTGACCGGACTCCTGCTCGCGTTGAATCTGCCGCCGGGGACGCCGCTCTGGGCATGCCTGATTGGCGCGCTGCTGGCGATCTGGCTCGGCAAACAGGTGTTCGGCGGACTGGGCAACAACCCCTTCAACCCGGCGCTGGTGGCGCGGGTGGGGTTGCTGATCGCCATCCCCGGCATCATGACCACCTGGGCCCCCTCCGCCGGAATGACCGAAAAGGGATATCCGGAAACGGCGGAGTTCTACAGCCCGGCGGCGCTGGCCGAGCTGGAAGCGGGCAAGCCGCTTGACTCTGTGACCTGTGCGACGCCGCTCGGCGTGGCCGGAACCACCAAAAAGATCCTGGGGCGCACGCCGGAAGCGGAAGCGAACTTCTCGAAGATCGACAACGAGGCGCTGCTCTGGCGCTACTTCTGGGGGCAGAAGGGCGGCTGCATCGGCGAAACCAGCGTGGTCGCCCTGCTGATCGGCGGACTTCTGCTGATCGCCTTCAACCTGATCAACTGGCGGGTGCCGGTCTGCTACATCGGCACGGTGGCGATCATCACCGGTGTGGTCAACTGGTTCCTGCCGGGAGTGACGCCGACGCCGCTCTTCCACATTCTGACCGGCGGGCTGATGCTGGGTGCCTTCTTCATGGCGACCGACATGGTCACCTCGCCGATCACCGGTACCGGCTGCGTGGTGTTCGCGATCGGCTGCGGCGTGATCACCAGCGTGATCCGGATCTGGGGGAACTATCCGGAAGGGGTCAGTTTCTCGATCCTGTTCATGAATGCGCTCGTGCCGCTGATCGACCGCTGGTGCGGCCGCCGTCCCTTCGGCTATGTGGCGAAACGGGGGTGAAAAATGAATCTCAAAAATACCGAAAATCTCTGGGTCCTCGGACTCTTCCTCGGAATCGTCGGTCTGGTGGCGGCGCTGCTGCTGGCGGTTTTCTCCGATCTGGTCGCCGCGCCGGTTGCGGCGGCGGAGCTGCGCAACAAGAACCAGGCGCTTCAGCAGATCCTGCCGCCGTTCGACAATCAGCCGACCGAGCAGACGGTGGAGCGCAACGGCATCCTCTTCATGGGCGCTTATGAGAAGGGGAAACTGGTGGCGGTCGGCGCTGAAGCGTCCGTCCGCGGCTATGCCGGGGCGGTGCGCGGGCTGGTCGGGCTCGATCCCGACGGCAGGATCCGCGCGGTGCTGATCACCGCGCAGAACGAGACCCCCGGACTCGGCGCAAACGTCTGCCAGCGCCAGTTCCGGAAGACGATCTTCAATCTTTTCGACAAACGTCCGGAAGGGCTGGCGCCCAATCCGGTTCTCGATCAGTTCCGCGGCAAAGTCGCGGAGAAAGGGAAGCACTGGCGGTTGAAGAAGGACGGCGGCGAGATCGACTACGTCACCGGCGCGACCATCACCAGCCGCGCGGTCACCGAGCTGACTGACAAGGTGGCGCAGTGCTACCTCGCCGACGGCGCCGCGATCCGGACGGAACTGGAAAAAGCGGGAGGAGAGGAGAAATGAGCCTGCTCAAGGATTTTACCAAGGGAATCTGGAAGGAGAACCCGGTGCTGGTTCTCCTGCTCGGCACCTGCCCGACGCTGGCGGTGACCAGCAGCGCGACCAACGGCGTCGGCATGGGCATTGCGACCACCTTCGTGCTGGCCGGGAGCAATCTGGTG
>CAZPWP010000018.1:0-14656 GCA_964590295.1 uncultured Victivallis sp. | reverse complement strand
GCCGAACATGGCCGGCAAAACCACCTACATCCGCCAGACCGCGCTCCTGGTCATCATGGCGCAGATGGGCTCGTTCCTCCCGGCGGAGTCGGCGGAGATCGGGCTGGTGGACCGCATCTTCACCCGGGTCGGCGCCGCCGACGACCTCGCCCGCGGGCAGAGCACCTTCATGGTGGAGATGGTCGAGACCGCAAACATCCTCAACCATGTCACGCCGAAGAGCCTGGTGATCCTCGACGAGATCGGGCGGGGCACCAGCACCTTCGACGGGCTGTCGATCGCCTGGGCGGTGGCGGAGTTTCTGCACGACGATCCGCAGTGCCGCTGCCGGACCCAGTTCGCCACCCACTACCACGAACTCACGGAACTGGCGCAGACCCGGCGCGGCGTCAACAACTACAACGTCGCAGTCAAGGAGTACGGCGACCAGATCATCTTCCTGCGGCAGATCGTCCCCGGTTCCAGCGACCGCAGCTACGGGATTCACGTCGCCAAGCTGGCGGGAATTCCCGGCCCGGTGATCGACCGCGCCAACGTGATCCTCGAACTGCTGGAGAAGGCCGCCGACGCGCCGCGCGACGCCATCGCCCAGCTGCCGCGCAACACCGTCCGCTCCCGCCGCCGCAAGGGGAAGGAGGAGGAGAACGACGATATGATCCAGCTCCGGCTGCTCTGAGCAGGCACCGGGCGCAAACGACGGGAGAGAACCATGGCCAATATTCTGTTTACCCCGCTGAAGATCAACACCATGATCGTCGCGAACCGCTTCGTGCGCTCGGCGACACACGAGGGCGTGCTCGACGCGGGAGGACTCTGGAACAGCCGCCTTGAGGAGATCCTGACCGGGCTGGCCGACGGCGAGCTCGGACTGATTATCTCCGGCCACGCCTTCGTCACTCCCGCCGGACGGGCCGGACGCAACCAGGCCTCCGCCGCGCGGGACGAATGCATCGGGCCGTGGACGAAAACCGTCGAAAAGCTCCACCGGCTCGAGAGCCGGATCATCCTGCAGCTGGCCCACGCGGGCGGCTTTGCGCTCGATCCGGAGACCGCCGTGGGGCCGTCGTCCTTCACGGCCTCTTCGCGCCGTCCCCCCTGCAGGGAGCTTTCGACCGCCGAAATCGACCGGCTGGTCGGGCAGTTCGCCGACGCGGCGATCCGCGCCCGGGAGGCGGGATTCGACGGAGTGCAGATCCACGCCGCCCACGGGTATTTGCTGAGCCAGTTTCTCTCGGGCCGCTACAACCGCAGAACCGACGAGTACGGCGGTTCGCCGGAAAACCGCTCCCGCTTCCTCTGCGAGGTGATCTCCGAGATCCGCCGGGCGGCCGGTACCGATTTCCCGGTGCTGGTCAAGCTCAACAGCGAGGACTTCGTTCCCGACGGCTTTCAGGCGGAGGAGTGCGTCGAACTCTGCCGGAAACTCGAAACGCTCGGCGTCGACGCGGTCGAACTCTCCGGCGGAGTGCCGGCCGCGCCGCCGGAACTCGGTTCGGTCCGCGCAGTCAACGAAGGTCCCTACTACCTCTCCACCGCCTGCAGGGTGCGGAGCGCAGTCAAGATGCCGGTGATCCTGGTCGGCGGATTCCGGGAGTTCTTCACCTGCATGGAGACCGTCACGCGGGGAGTGTGCGACATGATCGCGCTTTCGCGCCCGCTGATCCGCGAACCGGAGCTGGTGCTGCGCTGGCACACCGGCGAGACCGCGCCCGCCGCCTGCGACCGCTGCAACGGCTGTTTCCGGCCGATCGTCGCCGGGCGCTCCTTCGGCTGCCCCCGCCGGGGATGAAAATACCGGTTACTTCCGGGCGGCAAGATAGGAATCCATCCACCCGTTGACCGACCACTCGACATCGGCCGGGCAGCGGGAGATCTCATGCTTGAGCCCCTCGAAGAGCGGCATGAGTTCCGCCTGGGTCATGCCGGTGGCGGCGAGAATCTTCGAATTGTCGATGATCCTGTCGAAGAGCCGGTCGTATTCGAGCTGCCACCGGGTCCCGAAGCTGTACGGATCGGGATTCAGGACCGAGATGTAATCCTCCTTGTCCACCCAGACCGCCTGAAGGTTGCAGATCTCCTTGTAGTAGTCGGCGATCTCCCCCCAGGTGTGATGTTCGGCGGTGGAGACGGTGTAGGTTTCGCCGCGGGCCTCTTCGAGGAAGAGCAGCCCGGCGATCATCCGGGCGACGTCGCCCGCCCAGCTCATCGTGGCCTGAATGTTCCTCGCCTGTTCCGGCACCACGACCGCTTTTCCGGCGCGGGCGCGGCCGACGGTGTTCGGGGCCTCCAGCGTCACCAGCTGGTAGCGCATCAGCGAATAGGTGATGGCGGGGCGGATGATCGTCCAGTTCTTCCGGGGGAAGCTGCGCAGAATGTTTTCGCCGCGCGCCTTGTAGATCGAGTAGTCATCCGAGTTGCGCAGCATGATGTTTTCGGAGGCGTCGATCAGCCGGGGCGAACTCTCGCGGATCGGATGCTCCTTGTTGTCGTAGATCCGGTAGCTGGAGAGGTAGATGTAGTGGCCGGTGTGATCGAGAAAACAGGCGAGGCGGCCGGACAGCTCCCCCGAGGAGTAGATCATGAAGTCGACGATGCCGTCGTAGCGGTTCTCCAGCAGCTTCTGCAGCACGCCCGGTTCCTTCACGTTGGCTTTCAGATAGCTCACGCCGGGAACCGGCTCTTTCGGGTCGACCAGGGCGACCGCGTCCACCTGATATCCCATCGAGGCCAGGCGGGGAACCAGATACTGCCCCATCGCGCCGGTGGCGCCGAGAACGAGAACTTTCTTCGGATGATCCATTTTGCACCTCTGAATACGGTTGAGTTTCACCGGCCGCCCGGAGGGCGGTTTTCGCCGGAGTTGAATTCAAAATATCACCGGGAACGGTTTTCTCAAACCGCTCCCGAATTCTTTTCTGAAAAAACGCATGCAAAGCAGCGGACGGGTTTGAAAAAAATGCCGCCGCCGTGCAAATGAATCAAATTCCGCTCAGAGGTCGTTGCCGCGCGGTCCGAGAATGCGTCCGCCGTCGATGGTGTAGTCCACGCCGGTGATGAACGAGGCGTCGTCGCTGGCGAGGAAAAGAAGCAGATCCGCCACCTCTTCCCCGCGCCCCCAGCGACCGATCCAGGTGTAGGGCGTAGGCTCGGTGCTCTCGCCGATCATGCCGGGGGAAACGCAGTTGACCGTGATGTTCTTTTTGGCCAGCTCCATCGCCATCACCTTGGTCAGCATGATGACGCCCGCCTTTGAGGCGGAGTAGCCGGCGTAGCGGGGCAGCCCGACCTCGCCGGCGATGGAACCGAGCTGGATGATCCGGCCGTAGCCGTTTGCCAGCATCGACGGCAGGAACGCCCGGGTGACCCGGAAGGTGCCGTTGAGGTTGATGTCGATCATCCGGAGCCACTGTTCTTCGCTGGTTTCGGAGACCAGAGACGGCAGCCAGACTCCGGCGTTGTTGACGAGGATGTCCACCTTGCCGAAGTCGGCCAGCACCTGTTCCGCCATCGCCTTCACGCTCTCCGGTGCCTGCACGTCGAGGGCATAGGCGCGGGCGTTTCCGCCTTTCTCCCTGAGGTATGCGGCGATGGTTTCCGCCTTTTCCACCGCGAGGTCGGCCAGCGCGACGGCAACGCCCTCTGCGCAGAGTTTTTCCGCGAGGGCGCGGCCGATTCTGCCGGCCGCACCGGTGACGACGGCGACTCGATGATCGAACTTCATGATGTGCTGCTCCTGGATGGTTTTCAGTTGCAGAAGGCTCCGATGTGCCAGGGAATGTTTTCCGCCACGGTCTTCATCGACCGCACCGAGGGCTGGGTGAACGCGATGTCCGCTTCGTAATCGTGGACCGCGAAAGTGATCGAAACGCCGAGTTTCATCCCGAGGTAACGGTGGAGCCGGCCGAATTTGCCGTTGCAGAGGTGGATGAACGGCGTCTTGAGTTCCCGGTGGAGAAGCATGGTCGCGCGGACCGTTTCGGCAAACTCCTCATCGGTGTCGGCAACGGTGACGATCTTCACCACGTCGACGCCGCGCTGTTCGAAGGCGCGGAGCTGTTCGAGGATCGCTTCGGCGCTCATCGCCTTTTTCGGATGGGAAGACATCACCACCTGCGCGCCGGTCTCGTGAATTTTGTCGATCAGCTGTTTCTGTTTTGCGATCGCCCCGGGATTGCGGGTGATCTCGTTGGGGGAGGGATCGTAAAGGTCGCCCATCACGTCGATCATGCCGCCGCCGGCCTCCGCCGCGGCGAGCAGCAGCCCCTGCCGGCTCTCGTCGTCGTTGGCGATCTTGTGGCGGTCGTTGCGGTAGAAGTAGAACATGAAGGGGAGGCTCACGGCGCTGATGACCCGTTCGAGCGACTCCCGGTTGCGGAACTCCGGCCGCAGGTCGCAAAGGTCGACGGCGATCGCGTCGGCGCCGTCGAATTCGGCGCCGCGCGACTGGCCGATCAGGCTCTCCGGCGTCTGACCGGACATGATTGCGGTGATTACGGTTGCATTGGGTTTCTGGAAAAATAACCGTCTCATTTCGATACCTCCGGATGCGGCAAGGTTGGTTTCGTTTCCGCGATTTTCGCGTCTTAACGGAAATAATATACGGTTCTTTTTCCAGAACGGCAATGGCAGAAAACCGCTGTTTTATTGCATTTTTCTCTTATTTTGTTTGCAATTTCGCATGGGAACCGGTATATTTTCTTCCATGGGGAACACCGAGATTCATCTGCATATGCCGGAACCGTGGATATGGTATGAAAGCATTTTGTACCAAAGAGCTTATACTACGCCCATCCACCGTCATCCCGCCTGGCAGCTGACCGCGTCTCTGCAGGGGAAATTCCTCTTCCGCATTCCGGAGGGCGGGGAGGTTCTGCTCCGGCCGGGAGATTGGATTTTACTCTCTCCGGAGCTTCTGCACGACGTAGGGAGCGATTCGCCGCGGTCGCGGGCGATGCAGATTTTCTTCCGCCGCTTTCCGCCCGAACAGCTGCCGGAACCGGCGAAGCGGTTCAATCTGCGGCGGGGGATCTTCCGGACCGGACACGCTCCGGTCGAGGAGTTCGAGCGGATCGCGCGCGCGTTTGCGCAATACGCCTCCGACGGGGCGCCGATGGGGCGTTCGTGGCGGAACGTGCTCGGGCAGGAGTTCGTGGTTACCGCGCTGTCGTGCCTTTCCGGCAGACAGGAGGGGGGCGATGGCTCCATCCGGAAATCGATCGTCCGGATTCTGGAGTTCATGGAACTTCACTTCTCCGAACCGCTCGGCGTGGCGGAGTTCGCCGAACAGGCGGGGCTGTCGCAGAGCCGGTTCGCCGCTGTTTTCCGGGCGGAAACGGGGTGTACGCCGATGCAGTTCTTCAATGCGGTCCGGCTGGGGCGGGCGCAGGGCTTCCTGCTGGACGGGGCGACGGTGGAGGAGGCGTCGCGCCGGAGCGGATTTTCGTCGGTGCAGTATTTCTGCCGCGTATTCCGGAAGAGCATCGGGGTTTCGCCGGGCCGGTTCCGGGCCGCGCCCTTCTCCCATCCGTGATTGCCGAGATTCAGGAGGTGATCCGGTCGTAGACCGATTTTTCCACCTCGAGCGGTTCGGCCTCGGTGCGGCTGATGAGCTTGATCGACTTCCATCTGCCGGACTGGAACCGCCAGAGGAAGATCATCGCGTCGATGACGCAGACCATCGCGACGAAGCTCCAGACCACGTAGATGGAGGCATGAAACACCAGGGTGAGCAGAAGGGTTCCGGGAACCAGCAGCCCCCATGCGGTGAGGGAATTGAGCAGAAAGATCGCCACCGTGTCTCCGGCGCCGCGCATGGCGCCCATGAAGACGAATTTGATGCTGTCGCAGGCGTTGAAGAGAGCGGCGGCGGCGAGGACACCGACGCAGATGCTGCTGACTTCGGCGAAGTCGACGTTGTTCTGCTGCGCGGGGGAGAAGAATTCCGCGAGGGTTTCCGGCAGAAGCAGATAGACCAGCACGCCGCAGAAGGCGTAGACTGCGGAGATCCTCCAGGCGCGGTAGGCGGCCTGCTGGGCGATGCCGTGGCGCTGACTGCCGATGTACTGGCCGACGACGATGGCGGTGGAGTCGGAGAGTCCGAGCAGCGGCACGAAGTAGATGTTGTTGATTGAGAGGGCGATGACGCTGGCGGCGAGCGCGGCGGGGCCGAGGTGTCCGATCAGGAAGGAGACCATGGTCCAGGCGCCGACGTCGATGAAGGTCTGGAATCCGGCGGGAGCGCCGAAGCGGATCAGTTTCCGGATCAGTTCGGGGCGGAACTCCCACCGTTTGCGGGTGGGGATCCTGCGCTGATTCTGGGCGTAGAGACAGATCATGGCGGCGGCCATGATGCAGAAGCAGCAGATGCTGGTGGCGATTCCGGCGCCGAAGATGCCGAAGGCGGGCAGTCCGCACTTGCCGAAGATGAAGATGTAGTCGAGAAAGATGTTGAGAAGGCAGCCGGAGATGTTGATGACCGCGACCGGGATGGTTCTTCCCTGCCCGGAGAAGAAGGCGAAGCAGGGAGCGGCCATGCAGAGGAAGACGCCGCTGGGCAGGAGGCTCGAGAAGTACTCCAGCTCGCGGGAGATGAGTTCGGCGGGGTGCCCGCTGTGAAGAATGCAGAGCCTTCCGATCGGCGGAATGAGGAAGGTGATGATGACGCCGGCGGCGACGGCGAGGGTCTGCCCGGCCCAGACGGCGTGGAGGACGCTGGAGCGGTCGTTGGCGCCGTGGTACTGGGCGACCAGGGCGGAGGTGTAGTTGCAGGTGGACATGAAGAAGGCGAAGAGCGTGAAGTAGAGGATTCCGGCCGGCATGGAGGCGGCGACGTCGAGCGTCGAATTTTCCGCCAGGAACTTGCGGTCGACGAACTGCATGATGCTGTTGCTCGCGCTCATGATGACGAGCGGATAGGCGACGCGGCAGATTTCCAGATAGCCGCCGTGGCCGAAAAAATTCCGGCGACTGAACGATTTGCGTATTCCGAAGAGCTCCATTTTCATCCCTTGTCAAAATTGAAATAGCGGGTAATATACACGCGCAGGGGAAGAAAGCAACCGAATTCTCCTGAAATCGCGGGTTTTTGGCGGAAAACAAGCTCAGAGGGTGGCGACGCTGTCGCGTTCGATGAGCTGGTATTCGACCAGAACGTTTTTCTGGTGGGGGGTGCCGTCCATCAGATGTTCGAGCAGATTGAGGCTCTCCGCGGCGAGTTTGGGGAAATTCTGCGCGAGCGTGGTCTGGCGCGGGCGCAGGAAGTCGGAGACCTGTTCATTTTCCCAGCCGATGATCGAGATATCCTCCGGAACCCGTTTGCCGAACTGCTGAAGAATGCCCTGAATCCGGGCGCCGGAACTCTCTCCGTCGGCGGCGAAGATGGCTGTGACGTTCTTGTCGAGCAACGCTCCGAGGGCGTTGTAATCGCTTTGCGTGCTGTGCAGTTCCACGAAGGCGGTGGCTTCCAGTCGGAGCTCCCGCATGGCGGCGAGAAAGCCGGTCTGGCGGCGAACATCCTTCCAGAATTTCGGGCTGAGGTAGCGGAGAAATCCGATTCGACGGTGTCCGCGGCTGACGAGGTAATCGACCCCGAGTTTCATCCCCTGCAGTTCGTCGGAGGCGACGCTGTAGACCTGATCGAGGTTGTTGGAGAGGTCGTTGAGGCAGACCAGCGGCAGCGATTTGATGCGGGGCCAGTGTTTGCCGATCCGGCCGAGAAAATCGAAGGAGAGGACGCCGTCGACCAGCGCTTCATTGAGCAGTTCGATATCTTCAAACGAAAGGATGATGGTGCGGTAACCGCGCCGGTAAATCTCCAGCGTCAGAGCTTTCTGCAGAGTTGCCGCGTAGGCGTCGAACCTGGGCACCTCCTGCGACGGCAGGACGATGCCGATGGTCTTGTGGTGATTTCCGCTCCGGTAGCCGAGCTCTTCGGCGAGATGGAGAATGCGATTCCGGGTCTCCCGCCCCACCTTGGGCGCACCGGAGAGCGCCCGGGAGACGGTGGCGATCGAGGTTCCGGCGGCTTCGGCAAGGTCGCGTATGGTAACAGGCTTCATTGTTCTCTCCGTGCTGGTTATGCGGATACTATACCAGTGATACGGGAAAATTTCAACCATGATTTACATTTTGTTTTCCTTATTTTCATCTGTTTTTCCTCAAAAATATTTTTTCGGAGTTGCTTTTCCAACGGAGGTAAATATAATTATTGTTGAGTTAATTTCAAAAAGTTCCGCCATGAAAACGGGAAAGGGCCGTGTATGAGAAGAAAAATTTTTACCCTGGTCGAACTCCTCATTGTAATCGCGATCATCGCAATTCTGGCCGCCATGCTGCTGCCGGTACTGAACAAGGCGCGGGACAAAGCGAAAGCGACCGGCTGTGTGTCGAACTTGAAGCAGATTGCCTTTGCTCTTGATGGATATATGAATGATAACGCCACCTTCTACCCTCTTTCACTGTACTCCTGGGGGAAGCCGTACAATCAGGTGTGGCATGATATGCTGAACTGGCTCGGTTATACCGGATACCGGCGGCAGACCAAGACCCGGCAGGAGACGCCGGAGGGACTTTTTGTCTGCCCTGCCGATTCCTCTCCCTGCAAGCACGCATTATCCTGGGGTGGGGATGATTACCAGTCGTTCCGTTCGTATGGGGTTAACGGCCTGCTGAGCGGGCATACAACCTGGTATCCCATGAACGGCTGGTCACTCAAACAGACGATGAACACCAGAAAAAGCTGGAATCCATCCATCTATGCCGTTGCGGCGGACAGCACGGGGACGACGAACAATGCATCGATTTTGGCGGGATACAATCAGGCTAATTCCATTTTCGACCTGGATGCTCCGCCTTACTACGTCGCAACCCGTCACTCGAAAGGGGCGAATTTTCTGTACGCGGATCTCCATGTGAAGCGGATCCCTGCGCCCTATCCGTCCAATTTGATCGATGTGCGTTATGGCTCGATTGTAAATGTTCCGCATTAATCTTTGATTGAATCTGTCGTGTCGGGCAATTTTTATTTCGAGAAAGGGGGGGGGAATGAAAAAATTTTTCTGCAAAGTCGTTTTTCTTGCTGCACTGTCTGTCTGTGCGGAGAGTAGTATCGTTGAAAGAAATTCTCCGGCGATGGAACCGGGCACTGCGTGGCGGCACAATCTCTTTCAAACCGGATTACAAAAAGTTGCCCCGGGAAATTACGAACTCTCGTTTGAGGTGAAACTGGAAAACGGTACGGAGAAAACCTCGCTCCAGGCCATGTTTTTTGCGGGAAAAGAGCAGAATCTGCTTCCCGTGCGTTACCGCCCCTGGTTTCAGAAGCTGAGAATCCCGCTCAAGATCACCCGGGAGTCCATGGCCATGCTCCGGTTCAACGGTGTGCCGGCTGTGAGTGCGCCCGGCAGACTGCTGCTGCGGAATATCCGGCTCGTTCCTCTCCAACCGGAGTCTGCCGAAAATCTGCTGCCGGAACCGGAGTTCCAGTTCAATCCGGACGGGAGCTGTTCCGGAGGATGGGAGGCAATCAAACATGCGAAGACGAACTCTTCTGCCGTTGTGCTTTCCTCCCTGCCGGGAGGAGGAATCAAAATCTCCGCCAACAACAGCTTTTCCCTCTATTCGCCGATGCTGATCCTTCCGGAAACTTCCCGGTTGAAAACCTCCGTGCAGATCAAAGGACGGGGTAAAATAAGATTTTTTCTCACCTCCGCACAATGGAAAAAAGTGGCAGGATGGCAGGCGACTCACACCTCTTCGTCTGTGATTCACACGACGGGAGAACTCAATACCTGTGAATTTACCTTTCCTGCGCCGTCCGACAATCAATATTATCGCTGGCGGGTAGATATTGAATCATCTGAACCGATGGAGCTTTCTGCACTCCGACTGGTGTCAGCCGGGGCGGCCGACGACGAAAACGAGCGGGTTCAGAAGGCGGAACTGATTTATAAAAATGATTTCCGCACCCCGCTTCCGGAGGGTTCCTTTACCGACGTCCGGGTGAAAGAGGATCCTCTTCTGGGGCCGTGTGCCGAGTTTTTCACCGGGAAGAGTATGCTGAATCTGCCGTTTTCCGAAAAAAAAAATGTGAAGTCCGGCGCGCTTTCCTTCTGGGTGCGCTTTGATCGCGATTACAAATTTGATCCCCGCCGGGAGGGATTCTGGCGTCTGGAGCGGACCGGCAGCCGCGCATTTCTCGCGCACGCCCGCCTCTATTTTGGTACGGCGATGTACTGCGGCGTTCCCGCCCAGATGTTCAAGGATGAGTGGCATCATGTCGCTTATGTGTGGAACAACAACCGGTATCGAAAGATCTATTTCGACGGGCGGCTCGTCTTCTACCGGGAATGGATGAGCGGAGCAGAAACCCTCCGGTCTCTTCATTTCGGGCGCGAAGGGGCGCTGCCGTCGTTTCAGGGAGCCATTGCCCGGATCCGCCTTTACCGGAACGCGCCGGCGGAGGAGGAGATAGCACGGCAGTATTGCGAAAAACGGCCGGTCACCCCGTTTTTAATGGATCTCTCGGCCCTCACGGGAAAAAAAGCCACGGTCCGGGTGGGATTCGACAACGGAACGGCACAGGAGCGAACGGAAATGCGCCGGATCTCGGTCTATGCGCCGGACGGTTCACGGGTGGCGGGGGCGGAGCTGTCCGTCACGGTGGCGCCCCGTTCCCATGCGGTTCGCGAATTCTCCTGGACTCCGGCATGTGCCGGGGATTACCGGATCGAAATGAAAAACTCCAGCGGGGATTCCCTTTCGGCGCTGTTTCCGGTGGTTCACGGCGAAAAACTTTCTCATCAGCGGACCGGTGACACCATGGAAAAGGAGCTGATTGCGGAGATCGACTGTGCCGCGCCTCCCGTTTCCGGTCGTTATGCTGACGACGGCAACTGCCGGATTGGCTCGTTGAATGGAACCGCCTTCCGGGAAACACTCGGCAGAACTCCGAACAGCGGTTTCACCTACCGCATGGCGTTGAAGAATCCGGGAAAAATGCACTGGTTGGAGTTTGAGTACCCGGATGACCGGGTGCGGACGTTTTACTGCGGAATTTCCCAGGTTTCCGGCGACTCCTTCTCCTCGCCGTTTCTGGATGCCTGCGGCGTCA
This sequence comes from uncultured Victivallis sp., assembly GCA_964590295.1. Taxonomy (GTDB): domain Bacteria; phylum Verrucomicrobiota; class Lentisphaeria; order Victivallales; family Victivallaceae; genus Victivallis. The sequence goes on along the minus strand of CAZPWP010000018.1, from coordinate 3,546 downwards.
TTACCGGCGACAATTTCCCGCTCTCCGGAAAAATCCGGGAAAGAGGATTTCTCTTTGCCACGGCGAAAAACCGTCCGGAGATCGGCGTGATTTTCGGTTCTCACTTCAACCGCAACGGTGAAAGCGGGCCTGCCGTGTCTAAAATCCGGCTTTACGAGATCAAAGAAACGCTGCCGGAAAATCCTCTAAATCCCGCCGGTCGGAAAATCATGAACTGGAACGAGGACCCCACAATGTTCTCCTACACCTGGTTCAACCAGTACCAGTGGAACGCCGAGACGAGCAACTATGACTTCTGGCGGAGGAAACTCGACCTCATGGTGCAATACACCCGCTACATCGGCTGGAGTATGTGGAGCACTCTTTTCTACGACTATGGCGGCAACAGCGCACCCGGGGACCGGCGGCTGCTCGACAGCCTTTACTCGGCCGGCCACTTTCCGCCCGCGTTCCTCGATATGTTCGCCCGGACCGCCGACCGGGAGCAGATTCCCTATTATCTCTCCTTGAATCACCTCTCCGGCTGGAGCAACGGCAACACGCCGACCGGTTTCGCCATGGAGATGGGCGAAGAGTATCTGAGCCGGGACTTCGCCGAGGCGGAAAAACGGGGGAAGAATGCTCCCGAGCTCTTCTGTGCAGACAATACGCTCGCAATCGTACGGCATCGGGCCATCAATCCGATTCATCCACGTTCGATTGCAACGTTCCGGAAGATTTTCCGCGCCTGTCTCGAGCGCTATCAAACTTCGCCGATGTTTCAGGGAATTGATTATCAGGCGACGGGATCGCTTCACTTTTCCAGTCCGAAGTTCGGTTACGGCGATTACAACGCCTCCCTTTACCGCGCGGAGACCGGGTCGGCACTTCCCGAATTTACCGGCCGGGACCGCTTTCAGAAACGGTATCAGTGGCTTCGTGAAAATGAATGGTCCGCCTGGCTGGAGTGGCGCTGCCGGAAGGTGACGGCTCTGGCGGCTGAACTGGTGCGGGAACTGAAGGGGAGAAAACTGATCCTCCGGGTGTCCATCGGCAGAGTTGCTCCGGCGATGGCGGAAGAGCTTGCCCGGGGACTCCTGCCCGACCTCAAGCGCCACTACCGCGAACAGGGGTTGGATCTGAAGGCGCTGGCGGCGATTCCGAATCTGATCGTTCTGCCGGATATCCGTCCCAACTACACCCGGGTGGTGAACAGCAGAAATGATGAACGGGTGCTCAACTTTTCGGATGCGCTCTTTTCCCTGTGGAAGATTCCGGGAATCCGCACCGCTCAGATTACGCTGCACGGCAATCTGGAAATGTGGCAGGGCGGCGGCCATGTCCCCACTTCTCGCGGGACGGAACCGCGCAATCTCATCTCCTTCTCCACGCCGCTTCCGGATGAGGAGTACGTGCTGGAAAACCTTGCCTGGCTCACCGCACAGTGCGATCCATTGATGATCAATCACGGCTGGTGGGGGAATCCGGAGACCGGAGCGTACGAGAAGTTCCGCCGGTTCTACCGGGCCTTTTCGGAAATTCCCGAACTGCCGTTTGCTCCTGCTCCCGGGGAAAACGATCCTGTCTTTGTGCGCCAGAACGGGAAAATGCTCTATCTGGTCAATCTCTGCGCCTGGCCCGCCCGGGTAAAGCTCGCCGGAGAGCGGCCGTTTCGCCTGACGGATGCCGTTTCCGGGAAGAAGGCGGAGTCGGCCACGCTCGAAATCGGCGGCTACGAACTTCGTGTATTTCATCAGGATCAGGCCGTTCCGGTGACGCGCGTCCTTCAGGATCCGCCCAGGCAGCTTCTGGAGAAGGTGGAGGAGCGAATGAAACGTCTGCCGAAGGCTCTGCCCGCCGCGCTTCATGCCGCACACCTCTATCGTCAGAACCGGCCGGCCGCGGTGTGGTATGCCCTGCAGCACGCTACGCTCAAGCCATATTTTGCCGTGCCGGAACTTTCGGTCAAACACCGTTTTTCGCCTGACGGGAAGGTGTTGACGCTGTACGTTCGAAATCCCGCCGCCGAACCGGTGGAGAGCACCTTTTCTCTGGTCAACCTGCCGAAGGAATGGCAGGTCGCGGAGAATGAGAGGAAGGTGAAACTTCCCGCCGGGGCGGAGAAGACGCTGCAGTTCCGAATTCGGCGAAATGAGGCCCGGGCCGGCGAAGCGGGGTTTCTGCGACTTCGCCGCGTGACGGAGGGGAAGGAGGAGCTGCTTTCCCTGCGGTTCCAGCCGGTCATTGCAAAACGGCTGCCGCTTGTTCCGCAGAAAAATTCGCTTCCTGATTCGGAGGCCAGGTATCCCTTGACCTGTGTTCAATCCGCTCGTGAATTTGACCGGAACGGCAATTTTGCCGCGAACTGTTCCGTCGGCTGGAGTCCGGAGGGAATCGCCGTGACGATCCGCCTCGCCGACCGGGATTTTCTGCCGCCGCCACCGGGAAAGGTGTTCTGGGAGTACGATTCGGCAGTCCTCTATTTCAACCAGAAGGAGAATGCCCGGGAAGGACGCAAATCCTACGATGCGGATGATCTTGTTTTCCGCATTGCGCAGGTGGCGGGGAAGCCGGTCGTTCTGCTGGGGGAGGAACAGCGCCGGTGCGACCGGGTGAGCGTGCGGATTTCCCATGTGGACGGACGGACGGAATATGCGCTCTTTTTCCCGGCGGAGCTGTTTCCTGAGTGGAAACTCCAGCCGGATGCCCGGTGCGGATTTTCCCTGGAAGCGATCAATCGCGACAGCAACGGCCGGCGTGCCGTATTCTCCCTTTCGCCGGAGCACCCGCATCAGAATCCATTTGTGTGGAGCAACCTTATTCTGGGGCAATAGGAGAGCATGCCATGAAAGCGGTATTGTCATTGTTCTCCATTGGAATACTTCTGATGCCGGCCGGGTGTACCTTCTGTCCGGTATCGGAGGAGAAGATTCTCGCGGAGAAGTTCGATTACGACTTCTACCTTGCCGGGAAAAACACTCCGGCCGAATATATGGTCAACCAGATCGCCGCCGCAGACTCCTCCCGGGCCAAGGCGATTCTCTCCGGACGGCTGGTGCCCGCCGATCCGGAGGAGGTCGTCCGCGCCGGAGAAATCATACGGCAGCTGGATTCCGAAATCCAAAAAGGGAAGAACTGGCCGGAGAAAACCCCTCCGGCCGTCGTGATTCCATTCGCCTCCGCCGCGCCGTCAATCGACGGCGTATGCAACGAGGCCGCCTGGGATAATGCGCTCACCTTCCGCGATGAGTATCCCATTTCTTCCAGAGAGAGGAAGACGAGCGGAACCGTCTGGCGCGTGATGTGGGACGAAACCTTTTTCTACGTCGGCGTCACCATCCTGCAGGATTCTCCGCGTGCGGAACCCTACGACCCCGCCGGCGGCGGGGCGCCGTGGCGCGCGGACGCGGTGGAACTTTTCCTCGGCCCGGGAATCCGTTTCCGCACCTACTGGGAGATCGTCGTCGCTCCGGATGGTTCGGTCTATGACGCACTCGGCCAGAACAACCGATGGGGTTCCTGCCTCGCTTCGCCGGAGGAGTCGATACAGGGAGTGCGGGCCGCCGC
>CAZPWP010000017.1:0-14690 GCA_964590295.1 uncultured Victivallis sp. | reverse complement strand
AAATTGATCAGCTCCCCGAAATTTCGAGCGTGAAAGAGGTGTGACTTATGGCAAAAACCGTCGAAGAGGCGAATTTTCTGCCGCAGCCGGGCGCTGACGCTGACCGAAGCGGAGAGCGCGCGGGAGACGGTGGCTTTGGAGCAGGCGGCAAGGCGGGCGATTTTTTCCACAGAAGCAGATTGTTCCGTCATGCCTGTTTCCCTCCGGGCAGTGATTGGGCGCGTTTCTCCGGTCGTCGGGGAAAATCGTACCGAGTCGGGAGCATTTTCCGAAAACGGCATGAAGCTGGTACCGGGGACGGGATTCGAACCCGCATGGTTTTTTGACCGATTGATTTTAAGTCAATTGCGTCTGCCGTTCCGCCACCCCGGCGCGATGTCTGCCGACTTTCCGTATCCCCCCCGGAACCCGGGAGATGGTTCCTTAAAATAACCGATGTTGGCGATGTTGTCCAGTCGGAAATTGAAAATTCAGCGACTTTCCGGGGGATTCAGACGGCGTCGGCGGAAGTTACGCGGCGATTCCCCGGTGAATCGATGGAATTCCGAGGAGAAGTAGAGGGCGTTCGAGTAGCCCACCCGGAACGCGATCTCCTTGATCGGTTCCTCCGTCGCCAGCAGAAGCCGTTTGGCCACCTCCATTTTCCGCTTGAGCTGATAGTGGATCGGCGAGACCCCGAGATGGCGGCGGAAGAGGCGGTGCAGTGTGGCCGCACTCAGATGGAAATGTTCGCTCAGTTCGTCAATGGACGCGGTTTTTCCCAGATTTCGGTCGAGATAGTTCAGAATAGCGGCCAGCGGTTCCTGCGTATGTTCCCGCCGGAAGTCGCGCGCGAGCAGATGCAGCATGCGATAGAGCAGAAGCGAAATTTGTGAAGCGAAATCGTCCGGGCGTTTCCGGAGCAGACGGGTGGCCTCATCGTAACAACCGTCGAGCTCGGCCGGATGGCGGATCTGGATCAGATTCGCCCGTGCCAGCCCGAGCGTGTCCAGCAGTCCGGAGAGCAAGGGACCGGTGATGCTGATCGTCCGCTTGCATGAGATGGTGACGGTGTCGCACGACATCTCCACGTCGCATCCGGGGCGAACCAGAAAAACGGTATCCGGTCCTGCGGGAAATTCCGTGCCGTCTTGGACGAAAAGGAAATGGCCGTCGCGCACAAATTCGACAGCGAAGATTTCCGAATTCTCCCGGAAACGATAGCACCCCTTTACCCATTCGTCAGCACCGGTGAAATCAATCCGCAGCGGCCAGAGCTCCTGCGGCGGCGTGTGGTCGTAGAGAAAATGGTGCATCGGATATTTTCCGACATCGATTCCGCCCAGCCGGGTGACGGAGTTGTCGATGATGATCCGGCTCTGTTGTTTCAGGGAAGTGGCTGCCATGAAATTGTTCCTTCCGTTTTCTTCTGGATAATATACGGTCGGATTGGAAAAATACAATCCCGTCGTAACATGTCCTCCTTCGCTATGGTATAATGGGGCGGACGGCAGGATCTGATCTCAATCGCGCACTATCGCCGGGAATCTGTAAAACCTCTGCATCTGCTCCGCCCGGTTCGAAGTTGACCGGCGGGTGGAGACCGACAAGGTTCTCCAGCAAGGGGGGATGCCTTTCGATTCTGCCGGGCAATCCGTCGACAATTATGCGGAGGAGATGGCGGAAGTCACCCGGGGATATGGAGGGGTTATTTAAATTCGAAACGGGATCGTTACCGGTTTTTCTGGTTCGCTCAATATCCTTCTCCATCAGCGGATGACCGTCAATGCTGTTCTGGATGAGGCGGATTTTATCCGCATTCATGAGAGATATTCTTCCGGCATTCTCGAACCGGTTTCCGGAAAGGACGGCATCCTGCAGATTATCGGCCCGGAATGGTTGTCGTGAGATATTCTTGGAGAGATCGTTTCCCACCACCAGATGGCGGATCGGCCAGCTCGCCGCGGAGCTCCGATCGTTCATCATATAACCGACATCAATTTCGACAGACAGTGTCGAAAGATACCATGTATAGGTGACAGGAGCTAGTCGGAGTAGAAAAGAACTCCTTTGTCGAGTGAGCCAATTTCAAAAAGAGCAGTCATGCCGTCTCCGCACATGAATTTCCATCTGGGAGATGGGCTCGGGTGCATCCATGAGTGCATCCGCGGGCTCTGCCGGGTGGAGGACCGGCAGTTTTACCGGACGGAACGGACCTCCGACCGCGAGTACATGGCGGACATGCATCCGCTGTTCCGGATTGTCCGGGTTCTGCGCGGCAGCTGCATCTACACCATCTGTCGCCGCGACGAGATCCGAAAGATCACGCTGTTCCCGGGCGATCTCCTCTTCTGCGCCCCGGCAGGGAACGACCCGCGCCCATCTGGGAAAGAACAGCGGCACCATCATGCTGACGCTGAGCTTCTTCCCGCAGTTCATCCGCTTCCTCCTCTCCGAAACACTGAAGGAGGGAGGGCGGACGGCGGCGCATCACTCCTGGTACCATACCAATCAGCCGCTGAGCGAGGCGGGCTGGAATGTGCTGCCTACGCTGAATGCTCTGAGCCGGACATCGGAAAATTTTCCCAGCCTGTTCGATCTCGGTCGTTTTCTGTTCCGCCACTGCGATGAATCGCCGTTGAGCGACACCGCTCCGGGGATGACCCGGGCTTTGATGACCTGCCAGCGGATCAACGCCTGTCTCAGCGAGAACCTCCATCGCATCAACCGCGAAAGCGTGGCCCGGAAACTGAAACTCAGCCCCTCGCACGTGTCGAAACTGTTTCACCGGTTCGGCGAACCGTCATTCAATCAGACTCTGCGCAGAATGCGCATGGAGCTGGCGGTGGAGCTGCTGCGGGAGAATCAGCTTTCCGTCAAGGAGATCGCCGACCAGTGCGGATCTTCCAGCCCCGGCTATTTCATTGAGACCTTCCGGAGCTGTTTCGGGAAATCGCCGGGGGATTTCCGGCTGAACGGAGTGCCGCCTGCTTCCGCGCGGTTTCAGCCGAGCCGGAAGCCGAGGCGGCGCAGCGTGTCGCGCACCTCGCCGGCGCCGCCGCGTACCGTGTAGGCGGACGCTTCGCGGCGGCTCCGGTAGCTGCCGCGGAGCTGCTCGAATTGACCGGGGTCACGCCGCAGATCCGCATCGTCCCGGAGCAGGTCGCAGGCGGTGTTGCAGGCGGCGGCGAGCTGCTCTTCCGGCGCCGCGGCGGGATCAAGTTCGATTGTCGCCGGTTCCGGCGCGGGCAGCGCGGCGGGACGCCAGTCGAAAAGCGGCGCGAGGCCGAGTTTCCGCGCGACCGCCTGCACCGCCATCGCGGTGCCGTTCGCCTTGCCGTCGGCGGAGTATCCGGCGATGTGCGGCGTGCCGCGGAACACCCGCTCGAGCAGTTCCCGGTCGATCTCCGGCTCGTTCTCCCATACATCGAGCACGGCGGCGCGGAGGAGCCCCGCCTCAAGCGCACGTTTGAGTTCGGCATTGTCCGATACTTCGCCGCGCGAAGTGTTGATGAGCACCGCACCCGGCTTCAGCGCGCGCAGAAACGCCGCTCCGGCGAGGTGGAAGGTGGGGTATTTCCCGCCGCGTTCGAGCGGCACGTGCAGCGTGATGAAATCGGATTCCTCCAGCAGCTGCGCAAGATCGCAGAAGCCGGCGCTCCCCTCCCGCTCCGCCCGAGGCGGATCGTTGCGCAGCACCCGCATGCCGAGCGCTTCGCCGGTTTTCGCGGCCCGGCGGCCGACGTTGCCGAGGCCGACGACCCCCAGCGTGAGGTCGCGAAGCGGGCGTTTGAAGCCGGTGAGGGCGGCTGCGAGATAGCTTGCGACGCTCTGTGCGTTGCAGCCGGGGGCGTTGGCCCACTCGATGTGCAGCTCTTTCATCGCGGCCGCGTCGATGTGGTCATGTCCGATGGTGGCGGTGGCGATGAAACGGACGCCGCTTCCCGAGAGCAGTTCGCGATTGCAGTGGGTGCGGGTGCGGGTGATGAGCGCGTCGGCGTCGCGGAGATCCTTCGCCCGGATCGCGTCGCCGGGGAGATAGCGCACCTCGGCGTATGGTTCGAACACTCCTCTGAGAAACGGAATCTTATCGTCGGCTACAATCCGCATGGCACACACTCCCGGTGAATGTTTTTTCTTCAATATAGCCATTCCCAGTCGGAATACAACCGGGGGAGGAGCGTTCCGGGAAAATTTCAGACCGAAAGCGGCGGACGGATTCGCCGGAATGCGGTGGGCGGTCATGCCGGTCCGGCGCTGGAATGGAAGATTGTCGCGAAGCGGTTCTGGCTGGTGAATCCGCAGCGGGCGGCGATCTCCCCGACGGTGAGATCGGTTCCTGAAAGCAGTTCCCGGGCGATCCGCAGCCGCAGCTCCTGGAGGTATCCGGAGAAATCCAGACCGCATTCGGTGCGGAACAGGTGGGGGAAAGCGCGATTCGCTCAGCGAAACCTGCCTGACGACGTTCCGGAGCCGGACCGGTTCCATGTAATGGGCCTGAAGATGATCCAGCGCTTCGAGAGATCCGGGGATCCCGGGCTTGGCGGTGCGGCAGGAAATCGGAGCTGTGCAGATAGAGCAGATCGACCGGTTCGCAGATCGCCACCCGGATCAGTTTTGCTGCCACATTCCGGCTTCCAGACGGGCGGAAAGTTCTTCGAAGGTGTTCTGCATCTTTTTTTGGTGTGCCCGGCATGGCGTACGACGACCGGGGGAAAGTTCCGAAGCCGCCCGACAGGGGGAAGGCTGCAGCAACAGGACTTTGGTGTCATCCGCGAGGTGGAATCAGAAGGAAGTCCACAGCAAAGCATCGGCCCGACGAACAGGAAGCCGATATGAGGCATGAAACGTGGATGAGATGGCGAAAATCATCGAAGTCCGAACCCTGTCCGGAAACGTTTCCTGTAGATCGGCCTGGCATACATGGGAACGTCGTGCGCATTCCCTGGGGCGGTCTGCGTCCCTGCCTATAGATTTGGCAATTAATACTACTTGTATTTTCTGATTTGTGGTGTGTCGTATTTCCCTGTTATGAGCAATTGCACAGCCCGTCAAAAAGATGCCGTCGCACTTGCCGAAAGGCGGGAGCAAGCCGTTCGCGTTTATCAAAGCGGAAAATGGAAAAGTTATACAGAAATTGGAGGCATTGTCGGAGCTCACCCTGTTACCGTGGGGAAGTGGATCAGGAGTTGGAAAAAATATGGATGATGTTTCTCGTAATCCCGGTCATATTGCCGAATTATTTCATGCGGAAAGCGTCTTGTATGCAAGCTAAGTTAATTGCCGGTACAATAATAGCGTCACAACGCCGTTTTGTCAAATCCTCTTCGGGAAAAAGTCGGAGAATACTGTGCCGTGCAGGAGCTCATTCCACTGCGGTGAACAGCGGAAGGCCGGAAAAAAGCTTCCGCAGTCTGTACGCGTCAAAAGGCAGATATTCCGCGATGGTGAAGCCGACGACGTCAGAATGTTCGGTGATGCAGTGCAGCACGCTGGTCAGTTTCTCCAACGTCATTTTGCCGCCGCCGGAACCGTCTCCGGTGAGTTCCGGATCGGCGAAGTAGGTGGAGTGAAAAAAGTGTTCGTCCAGCACATCGATGTCGAAGTGAACAAGAATGTGTTTGAATCGGCTCAGAAATCCTCTGATCTCGTCGTCGGAAACGAAATCGTTCTGCTGAATTTTGTAGGAGACGCCGGTTGAGTCCAGAAAATTTTCCTGATAGGAGTGGAGCGGCTGCAAACCGACATACAGAATTTCATCCGCCCGGAAGCGGCGGTTTTTCAGCATGCCGGCCAGCTGGGGCGCGCCGTATCCCATGAGGGAGCCCAGCACCATGGCGTGTGCGTTGGGATATCCGTCATGTGGCATGGAGACATCCGGATGGGCGTCGATCCAGACGATGCCGGTGTTCTCATACCGCCCGTGCAGATAATCGAACGGTGCCAAGGAAACCATGCAGTTCCCGCCGATGGTGATGATCCGGTCCGGCTGTTCCGCCGAGATCTTTTTCTGCGCATTCGCGATGCCTGTCAGCACCTCCGCTTCTGCATAGATGCCGTGACAGATGGTTTTCTTTTTGCCGTCGGGCGGGGCGATCGAGACTTTGACCAGAGGCTGACGGCGGTTTTCCGGCAGAATGGCGGCCATCAGAGCGGCTCCGAGATAGTAGGTTTCCAAGCCGCCGCTGACGTAGTCCGGATAGAGTAATCGAATGGTTTTCATGCTGCACCTCAAGGTTGTTGCCACCGGTCGTCGACGACTCTCCCGGTTTGGCGGCGATGTGAGAACTCGCCGGGAGGGAAACTACATCGAAAACCCGATTTCGTCAAGTTACGACCCGGGCGAAATCGGAAAATTTCCGTTGCGGGTTGCTCTCACTCCTGTGGCAGGAAGTCGGCGTTGAGGTCCGGCGCGTGGATCCGGTTGAACTCTTCCGCCGGGAAGAACTCCGTGTCGAATGCGGTCGTGCGCGGTGTGCTCTGCGCCTCCACCTCGGCGATGAGTTCGCGAACGGCGGTGCGGGTCATCTCCTCCGAGGGCGCCAGTATCGCACCGGTGAGGCCCGGCTGCCTGGTGTGCCAGCTCCAGGGATTGAAAAAGCCGATCACATCCGGGTGATAGCCGGGCAGCTCCGCGGCGCGCCGCAGGAAGCGGATCAGCTTGTAGTTGCCGTAGATCAGCACCGCTTCGGGTCGTCGTTCGGCGTGATCCGCCATCTCTTCGAGCATGGCGGCGGGGAGGCATTCCGGTTCCACCCCGGATTCGAGGCAGCCGTCGCGGAAGAGCGCCAGCAGCCGGGCATGGAGCAGACTGGTGGAAGGATGGATCAGAAAGGTGATCCGTCTGCGTCCGCGTGCGGCAAGGTGGCGGATCGCTGCCGGGATCGTCCGGGAGTAGTCCGCATAGACGGCGCTGAATCCCTCCCGCGACGGCGTGTCGAACATCATGACCGGGAACTTCCGTTTCGGCAGGACCCGGGTGCAGGCATGGTCGCCGATCTCCTCGGTCATGAGGATGCCGTCCACCCGCGAAGCGAGAAAATTCTTCACTCCGTTGACGATACGTTCCAGCTGCGAGCCGGTCAGTTCGAGCAGAAGGCGGTATCCCCTCCGGGAGGCTTCGAGCATCGCGGTCTCCGCCAGTGCGGCATAATACTGGTTGGTGATGCGTCCGGTCAGCAGGCCGAGAGTCCGGGTTTTCCCCTGTCGGAGCGCACGGGAGATGGCCGAAGGCTGGTAATCGAGCTCCGCCGCCGCCTTGCGTACCCGCTCCGCCCGTTCGCGGGCGTCGCGCCGCACGCCGAGCGTCTGGCCGGAGAGCGCCCGCATCGCGGTTTTTTCCGGCACTCCGGCTCGTTCGGCCACCTCTCTGATCGTCACCATCGCGAAATTCTCCCTGTTTTTGCATACTATAAGTGTCTCGGGAGAAATTTGCAAGTTTTTCCAGAAAATCCGCTTTTTTTCTTGTAATTTCCCGGATTGGAAGTATAATTAATTGTCAACCGGAGACAATTATCAGATCAAGGAGCATGGTATGGCGTTCGAACTGGACCGGATACTCAGAAGCAGTCCCGAGGCGGTCGGCGGCGGAAAACTTCCGCCGCGGGCCTGGTTTTTCCACTTCTCCAGCGAACCGGAAGCGCGGCAGGGCGGGTTCGGTCCGTGGCGGCTTCCGCTGGATGGCGAGTGGGAGTTTCGTTACTTTTCCTCTCCCGATGAGGTGAACGGCGATTATCTGCCCGGCGCGGCGGGCAGCTGGGAGAAGATCGCCGTCCCCGGCTGCTGGGATATGCAAGGGTACGGGCACCCGCATTACACCAACATCGTCATGCCGTTCCACGAACTTCCGCCTGATCCGCCGAAGAAGAATCCGACCGGCGTCTACCGCCGGAGCTTCCGGATTCCGGAGGAGTGGCTCGACCGGCGGCTGGTGCTCCGGTTCGATGGAGTGGAGAACTTCTTTGCGGTGTTTCTCAACGGCGAGGCGGTCGGGTTCGGCAAGGACTCCCGGGGCGCGTCGGAGTTCGATCTTTCCGGCCGGGTGCGCGCCGGGGAGAATCTGCTCTCGGTGGTGGTGAGCCAGTTCTCCGATGCGAGCTACGTCGAGGATCAGGACCAGTGGTGGCACGCCGGAATCGTCCGCAGTGTTTCGCTTCACGCCATGCCGAAGAATCACATCGAGGATTTCTTCGCCGCCGAGACGCTGGAGGAATCGCTCCGGACCGGGCTGCTCGACCTCGAACTCATCGCCGGGCTGGATGTCGCGGGCGGGTTCTCCGGGAAGAGCGATGGTATGACGGAAGTCGCCGCCGCCGAACCGCAGGCGGGATGGTTTTTCCGGGTGAAACTCTATGACGACATCGGGCGCGAAGTACTCTCTTCCGAGAGCGCCGTTGCCGCCCGGAAAGGGTTCAAAGGGTATTTCAACCTCAAGGACCCGCGCCGTTTCTACTCCCGGCTCCGGCTGGAACTTCCGGGCGCGCGCCACTGGAGCGCCGAGGATCCCTTCCTCTACCGGCTGACTGTGACGCTCTGCCACACGGAACGGGGCGAGGTGGATTTCTCCAGCTGCCGGGTGGGATTCCGGCGGGTGGAGGTGACCCATCGCGAACTGCGGATCAACGGCAAACCGGTTCTGATCTGCGGTGTCAACCGGCATGAGCACGATCCGCACACCGGCCGGACCCTCACGCTCGAAACCATGCGGCGGGATGTCGAACTCATGAAGCGTTTCAACGTCAACGCGGTTCGCACCAGCCACTATCCGGACGCCCCGGAGTTCTACGACCTCTGCGACGAGTACGGGCTCTACGTCTTCGACGAGGCGAATATCGAAAACCACGCCTTCTTCTATGATCTGTGCATGAATCCGGCGTGGGCCTTCCCCTACATGGACCGGGCAATCCACCTGGTCATACGCGACCGGAACCACCCATCGGTGATCGTCTGGTCGCTCGGCAACGAGTCGGGAATCGGCCCCAATCACGCGGCGGCGGCGGCGTGGATCCGCCGGGCTGATCCGTCGCGGGTGTTTCTCTGCGAGCGGGCGATCTATTCGCAGGAGGGGGGCTGGCTGCCCAACCTCAACCGCGAGCTCACCGACATCATCGCGCCGATGTATCCGGATGTGCGGACCATCATCAACTGGGCCTCTTATCCGACCGACGATGAGCGGCCGATGATCCTCTGTGAATTCTCCCACGCGATGGGCAACAGCAACGGCTGCCTCGCGGACTACTTCGACGCCTTCCGCCGTTGCCACGGCCTGCAGGGGGGCTTCATCTGGGAGTGGATCGATCACGGCATCGCCCGGAAAGATGATTCCGGGCGGGAGTACTGGGTGTACGGCGGCGACTTTGGCGATGAACCGAACGACTCCAATTTCGTCACCGACGGACTGGTTTTTCCGGACCGGACGCCGCATCCGGGGCTGTATGAATTCAAGAAGCTCGCCCAGCCGGCGGAGTTCCGGGCGGTCGATCCCGCTTCGGGATTGATCAGCGTCGTCAACCGCCGCTGTTTCACCGATCTCTCCGACTGCGAACTCGAATGGGAGGTGACAGTCGACGGCCGGAGCGTCGCAGCGGGGAGGGCGGCACTGCCGCCGCACGGGCCGGAAAGCTTCCTCCCGGACTTCGCCGGGGCCGAGCGGCACAACATCTTCAACGAGGAGCCGCACAACATCTTCGAAGTGAAGCTCCCGATCCGGGAGCCCGCCGGACTGCGGGCGGGCGAGGAGTGTTTCCTCAACCTCCGGCTGGTTCTGTGCAAGGCGAACCGCTGGGCGGAGGCCGGGCACGTGGTGGCAACGGAGCAGTTCGCGCTGCCCTTCCGCTCTTTCTCCGTGCCCGCGGCAATCACCGGAACTCCGGCGGAACTGGCCTTCGACGACGATGGACGTTTCTCGCTCGGCTGCGGCGGCGAGAGGCTGATCGACCGGGGACCGGTGTTCAATGTGATCCGGGCGACGACCGACAACGACTGCATCCGGCGGGATTTCGGCAACCCGGAGTTCCCGTGGAAGCCAGCCAACCGCTGGCTTCAGGCGGGCTATTTCGATTTCCGGCGGGAGTCGGGGGAAAGTCGGGCGCTCCCGGGTGGCCGGGAGACGGTGAGCTGTTACGTGACGCCGGGGGGAAAGCGGATCCGCTTCTCCGAAGTGGTCCGGCATGCGGCGGGGAATCTGATCGAAGTGGAGAACCGCTTCGAAGTGGAGGAGGGGATTGACGATCTGCCGCGTCTCGGCGTGGAGCTGGAACTGCCCGGCCTTTTCGAGACGGTCGAATACTTCGGCCGCGGACCGCACGAAAACTACATCGACCGCTGCGCCGCCGCGGAAGTCGGACTTTACCGCACCACGATCGACGCGATGCATGTCCCCTACATCATGCCGCAGGAGAACGGCCACCGCACCGGCGTGCGGCGTCTGAAACTCGGCGGCACGAAGCTTCGGCACGCGCTTGAATTCATCGCTCCGGTCCCGATGGAGTTTTCGGTGGGACGCTATCCGATCCGTGAACTTCAGACGAAGTGGCACGAGCATGAGTTGTGCGATTCGGGGAAGGTGTGGCTCCACCTCGATCTGCGGCAGCGCGGCGTCGGCACCGCCAGCTGCGGACCGGATACCCTGCCGCAGTACCGGATCCCGGCGGGGGATTATCGCTTCCGCTACTTCCTGCGGGTGATTGAAGCGTAAACGGAAAATTCCCGCTCAGAAGCGGAAGTCACGTTTGCCGGCGTGCAGCTCCTGCAGGTGCTCCTTCGCGATGGCGCGGACCTTTTCGTTCGGAATGCGGAGCAGTTCCGCGGCGATGACCGCCTCGCCCTTCTTCCGGGTGCCGGGGGGGGCGTAGTCCTCGAGATATTCGTCGAGGGTCATCAGCGCATTTGGCTGGCAGCAGTTGGCGATTTGGCCGGACTTCACCAGCCGCATGAAGCGGTCGCCGGTGCGCCCTTCGCGGTAGCAGGCGGTGCAGAAGCTCGGGATGTAGCCGAGTTCGAGCAGCCAGTTGACCACTTCGTCGAGGGTGCGGTTGTCGGAGACGTCGAACTGGGAGGAGTTCTCCTCTTCGGTCTCCTGCCGGACGTAGCCGCCGACGCTGGTGCGGGAGCCGCCGGAGATCTGGGAGATGCCGAGCTTGAGCACCCGTTCGCGCGCCGCCTTCGACTCTCGGGTGGAGATGATGAGCCCGGTGTAGGGAACCGCGATGCGGAGCACCGCGACGATCTTCTCGAAGATTTCGTCGGAGATGGCGTTGGAGAAATTCTCCGGATTGATGTCGTCGGCGTGGCGGATGCGCGGCACGCTGATCGTATGGGGCCCGACCCCCTTGGCCGCTTCGAGGTGTTCCGCGTGCATCAGCAGCCCGACGAAGTCGTAGCGGTAGAGGTTCAGTCCGAAGAGGACGCCGCAGCCGACATCGTCGATGCCGCCGTCCATCGCGCGGTCCATCGCCTCGGTGTGATAGGCGTAGTCGTGTTTCGGACCGGTCGGATGCAGCTCCTCGTAGGCCTTCTTGTTGTAGGTCTCCTGGAAGAGGATGTAGGTGCCGATGCCAGCCTCCTTGAGTTTGCGGTAGTTCTCGACGGTGGTGGCGGCGATGTTGACGTTGACCCGGCGGATGGCGCCGTTCTTGTGCTTGATGCTGTAGATGGTCTTGATGCTTTCGAGGACGTATTCGATCGGATTGTTCTTCGGGTCCTCGCCGGTTTCGAGCGCGAGCCGCTTGTGGCCCATGTCCTGCAGCGCGATCACCTCGGCGCGGATCTCATCCTGGGTGAGCTTCTTGCGGCGGATGTGGGTGTTCGAGCGGTGATAGGGGCAGTAGGTGCAGCCGTTGATGCAGTAGTTCGAGAGATAAAGCGGCGCGAACATCACGATCCGGTTGCCGTAGAACTTCTGCTTGATCTCCATGGCGAGGTTGCGGATCTTCTCGTTCTCCTCCGGCAGTTCGCAGTCGAGGAGGACGGCAGCCTCGCTGTGGCTGAGCCCCTTGTACTCCTTTGCTTTTTCGAGGATGGCATCGACCAGTTCGCGATTGTTCTTGTTGGCGGCGGCGTAGGCGAGCGTCTGCTGAATTTCGTCGTCGTCGATGAATTCGGTCGCAACGGATGATTTCGGGTTGTACATATCTTTTCTCCTGGTTGGTTGATTCCGATTATTTCGCCGTGTCTCCGGGCAGTCGGGAGTAGAGGGTTTTGACGCTGATTCCCTTGACCATGCCGAGCTTGCCGGAGAGCGAACTGATGACGTCGTTGGGGGCGTCGATCACGATGCTGATGATGCAGACGTTCTGTTTCCGGTATGGGATGCCCATGCGTCCGACGATGTAGGGAACGTATTCGTGAAGGATGCGGTTGATCTTTTCGGAGGCTTCGGTATCCTCCACGATGATGCCGATGAGGGCGATTCTGCTTTCCATGGCTGTTTTCCTCACACAAAAAATCCCCGGCGCGCCTGAAATGCAGTAGCGCGCCGGGGATGTCATGTGAACCCGGCCGGTTGCCGCCTTCAGGATCGGGAGTATTTCTCCCTCGCCGTTGGAACGTTTCGAACCATTGACCTCCCCGGGCGCCGGGCCGGAGCCTTCTGCCGGGGGATTTTTCCTTTCTTAACAGTATAATCCAGAAATTTGTTTTTACAAGTTTTTTTGAGAATTATTCTTGAGTTTGCTCTCTTTCTCAGAGGGAGTGGAGGAGGGGGCAGAATTTTTTTCCCGGACGGCAAAGTTTGCGTGCAGATGCAGGGCGATCCGGATTCTCTCCCGGTCCGCCGAGTAGAATTCACCCGGCAGAACCACCTTGATCGCTTTGAACTGCACCTCATACGCGGCATCGCGGGGAACGAACCGGGAGAGATCTTCCATTCTCACCACTTCCCGGCCCAGTACATTGGCCAGTTGTTCTGCTTCTGCGAAGAGTTTGCGTGCGGCGCGGGGTATAAGCGGTCCAGCTTCGGCTGCGGATTTTTCAATCCGAAACAGATTGCACCGAGCCGGCCGTCGCGTGAAGCGCCGCAAAAAGGCGTCAGCCCTGCCTCCCGGCCGCAGTCGAGCAGACGAACCGCCAGCTCCTCGGCCGGCGGCAGCGTGAGAAGCAGGAGTTTGGTCACGTTGAGCATAAAGGGATTCTCCGCCGTCCGGTAATCGCTGAAGTTGTCCGTGCCGTAGTTGACGGAGATTACGTCGCAACTTACGCCGGGGAAGTTGCGTCAGATTTTTTCTGTAAACGCTTTTTTTCTGGTTTCAAAGTCGGAGCGGGCCGATTGCATATCCTTGCCTCCTTTAAGGAGGAACAACACATGGCACATGTCGGCCCTGACAAACGTTTCGACCTCCGCTTCCGCGCTGATCGTCGGAAATTTCTCTTCGCCGTTCTCTGCTGCCGACAGTGAGAAGAGTAAGAGGAGGCCGCAAAGGGAGTGAGAATGTGTTTCATCGGGAAAGGTTCCCCTTTCTTCTGCAATGGTTTCTGTCTGTGGAGACCGCATCAGATACCGCGAGAATTCTGTTTTTTCGTAACTAGGTATCGTATTGTCTTGTTTCTACTATGACACCGCCGGCATCATTTATCAAGCCGCTGCGGATGCGCCTTTGCGCATAGGCCAGCCGGAAATGCGGAGATGTCTGTTTGCTTGCGGGACAGGAATCAAGGGAGTGTTTCAATCCGTTTCAAAATCCGGCATTCTCCTTTTTTCAGCGGAAGTTGGAATTTCGAATTGGTTCCAACTTTTTCCCGCTCTGAAGATCGACCGTTCTGCAGTTTTCCCTCGGACTGACTTTATAGAGGCCGTTTCCCGGCGCGCAGATGCTCAGATAATTTCCCCGTCTCTGCACGTAGGCCGGCCGGGTCGTATACAGATGAATTCCCGTATACGCCGCAAAGGTACGGTAGAGTTCCGGCGGAACGGCGGTGGTACCGCAGAACAGAGCAGGAACTCTGCCCGGCCGAAGGAGAATTGCCGGGGCTCCGTTGCGGTATTCCGCGAGAACGAGGTCACCTTCCTGCGGCACAGGAGAGAGTAGCGGATTGCCTGTTTCCTCCATTTTTCCGCTCCCGGCGGGAGCTAGGCCGAATTATATCCCGGCGGCTGTCGGACGGATGGAGAAAGATTCATTTTCCAGCTGTCGAACCTGGAATCCGGTCCCCGTGCGAGGCAACTCTCAGCGTTCCACCGGGAATTCCCGGGGCAGGGTGGTTGGAGAGAGTGGCGGGTATCGGCATCTTTTTTCCCATTTCTGCGGGAGAAAATCGCCGTCTTCGAAGTGTCCGTCTCAAACGCCTTTCGGCTCTGATGGTGGTTTGGATGCGAGCTTAGCTATGCCGTCGACGGGAACGACGGGCCGTCTCAACCGCCTTTCGGCTTTGATAGTGGTTTGGATTCGCCACCGCCGAGACCGCTGAGACCGCCGCCACGGCGATCGTCTCAAACGCCTTTCGGCTTTGATAGTGGTTTGGATTACCAGCGCCGGAAGGCGCTGCGGATGAGAATCCGCAAAAGTCTCAAACGCCTTTCGGCTTTGATGGTGGTTTGGATCCTTTTTTGTACCGGTCGTAACAAGCCGGGAAAGGCGGGAAAGTCTCAAACGCCTTTCGGCTTTGATGGTGGTTGGGATCGTCAGGCTGGCGGTCAAAAATTTTTTACTCGATAAGTAACAGTCTCAAACGCCTTTCGGCTTTGATAGTGGTTTGGATGGAAGGCCGAGCGGATG